>NZ_JBKFBD010000031.1:0-65818 GCF_053345975.1 Microbacterium sp. C23T
GAAGACCCAGTCGAGCGAGGGCGACCAGTCCTCCGGGCGCGTGCGCGCGGTCTCGGAGTGCCCGGCGGTGCGGCGTGCCGGATCGAGCCACACGGGTTCGATGCCGTCGAGGTCGGTGTCCTCCGCGGTGCCGAGACGCACCTCGGCATCCGCGCCGGACCGGGCGGGGGGGGGGGGGGGGGAGGCGGCGTGGCGGGCGTCGGCGATGATGCCATCGCCGCCGAGTCCGCCGACGACTACCGCGCGCAGTACCACTTCACGGTGCCCGACCACTGGAAGAACGACCCCCAGCGGCCGGTCTTCCTGGACGGCAAGTTCCACTACTACTACCTCTACAACAGCGACTACGACGCGGATCCCGCTGCCAACTTCGGGACGGAGTGGCGGCTCGCGACCTCGTACGACGGGGTCGTCTTCGCCGATCAGGGCGTCGCCGCGCCCAAGAAGACGAACGCGAACTACGACCTCTGGTCGGGGTCGACTGTGGTCGACGAAGCGAACACCGCAGGGTTCGGCGCCGGCGCCGTCGTGATGCTCGTGACGCAGATGGACCATCCGACACCGTCGCAGCAGGCCAACGCCTCGGGGCCGCAGGCGCAGTTCCTCTGGTACTCGACGGACGGCGGTCGCAACTTCCGGCCGTACGGCGACCAGCCCGTCATCCCGAACGGCGGGCGCGCGGACTTCCGCGACCCGAAGGTCGTATGGGATGCCGAGCGCGGCCGCTGGCTCGCACTGATCGCCGAGCGCGACCGGGTGAGCTTCTACACGTCGCCGGATCTGAAGACGTGGTCTCGCACCTGGGAGTACGTGAACCCCGGCATCGGCACGATCGAGTGTCCGGACCTGTTCCGGATCCGCGCCGACGACGGCACCGTGAAGTGGGTGTTCGGCGTCAGCGCGAACGGGTATGCCACCGGGGAGCCGGCGACGTTCGCGTACTGGACGGGCGCGTTCGACGGCACGTCGTTCGCCTTCGACTCGAGCGCTCCGCAGTGGCTCGATCACGGGTTCGACTGGTACGGGGCGGTCACGTGGGAGGATCCCGCCGCGCCGCTGGACCGCCGGTACGCCGTGGGCTGGATGAACAACTGGGACTACGCGCATTCCACCCCGACCTGGACCGCGGACGGCTTCAACGGCACGGACTCGATCACCCGCCAGATCCGCCTCAAGAGGTACGGCTCGACGTTCAGCCTGGTGTCGCAGCCGGTTGCGGCCCTCGCCGACATCGCGACGGCTCGAACGGCGCTCGGCGACGTGACGGTCGACGGATTCCTGCCCCTCGCCTACGAGGGCGACGCGTATCAGATCGAGGCCGACGTGACATGGGAGGCCGCGACCAACATCGGACTGCAGCTGCGACGCTCCGCCGATGGGACGCGCCACGCCGATGTCGGTGTGACCGGCGGGTACGCCTACCTGAACCGCGGCCAGACCGGTCACCCGGCCGGAACCTGGAAGACCGAGAGCCGCACGCCCTTCGCCGGCAGCGCCGGCACGGTGCATCTGCGCATCCTGGTCGACCGCACGACGATCGAGGTCTTCGTCGACGACGGGAGGTACGTGCACTCGAGTCAGGTGTTCGCGCCGCCGGGTGACGACGGTGTCGCGCTGTACACGTCCGGCGGCACGGCCGTGTTCCACGATCTGACCATCACCGAGTTCGGCAGCGTCGTGCAGCGGCCGGCTCGGGTGATCGCCGATTTCGACGGCGCCACGTGGGGTCGGGGATGGACGGCGACGGGCAGCTTCATCGACGCAGGACCGAGCGCGGCCGACCTGCGCGGACAGGTCGGCGCGCGGGTTGCCGACACGTTCGCCGGCGGGGGAGACCCGGCCACCGGCACGATCACCTCACCGGCGTTCACGATCGACAGGAACTTCCTGCACTTCCTCATCGGCGGCGGCGATCACGCGTTGGGCGTGGAACCCGCCACCTCCGTGCAGCTGCTCGTCGACGGGCAGCCGGTCCGGACCGCGACGGGCGCGGACTCGGCGGACCTGCGGCACGTGCAGTGGGACCTCCGCGACCTCGCCGGGCGCACGGCGCAGTTCCAGATCCTGGATGACGCGACCGGACAGTGGGGTCATCTCATGGTCGACCAGGTCGTCCTCGCGGACTGACGGAACGCGGGGATCGCGGATTCTCGAGTCGACTTGAGATATGAGACTCCCAGTCTCTAGTCTGGAATGCGTGCACGAGTCGGGGGGCTCATGCACACCGATCTTGCCGGCGGCCCCATGCCGTTGCGTTCGATCTAGTCGGTGCCGGGTTCTGGGGACCCGGCACCGCGAGTTTCTGCGGAGGCGAAGGGGCCTACCGGACAGCGCGTCGAGGGCGATAATCGAGTGGTGGAGCAACCCGAAGCCCGATCGCGGCGGCCTGCCGGCGAAACGCGCGCCCTCATGCTCGCGGTCGCGGTCGACCGCGTCAAAGAAGAAGGTCTGCTGCTCGACTACGCCAACATCGAGCTCGAGGATCTGATCCGAACGGCCGGCGTGCCGCGCTCGACCGTCTTCCGCATCTGGCCGGACCGCGTGGCGTTCGTCGCCGACCTGGTGCGCGCCCTGTTCGAAGCCGACCCGGGCTTCGACAAGGGGTTCGACGGCGAGACGCTCCACCACCTCGAGGAGGCGGTGGCCGGCGACCCCCAGGCGATGAGCACTCCCGAGTGGCGGCAGATCGCGCTCCGCGAAGCGCTGCGGATCACCGTCTCGCACAACATGACCGCCGTGGAGCACACCGTGGCGTTCCGGGCCTACCGGGCGATGTCGGCCGCGCTCTCCAGCGGCGACGCCGTGCCGGGCGGGGCGGAGGTGCGTGCACTGCTGTCGGAGATCGAGGACCGCTACCTGACCCACATGGCCGAGACGTACCGCGGGCTCAATGCCGCCTTCGGCCTCCGCATGCGCGAGGGCGTCGACGAGCGCGATCTGGCCGTGGCCATCATGGCGATGGTCGACGGCATGAGCGACCACCGCCGCATCAACCCGGCGATGGTCGACGCGCCCCGTGTCACCGCCCTCGGTCCCGAGGGCCCGCGCGACTGGCACCTCGCCGGCATCGCGGTCTACGGCATCTACACCGCGTACACCGAGGCGGTCGAGGCGTAGCGCCCAGCGCTCAGACGCTCGGCGCGCTCCAGCTGAGCGACTCGATGTAGCGCAGCAGCACGCCCTCCCGCAGGGCCCATGGCGAGACCTCGAGCTCGTCCACGTCCATCGCGCGCATCGCCTCGTGCAGCACGACGGCGCCGGCGACGATCTGGAACGTCCGGTCCGGCGTGATGCCGGGAAGCTCCTGACGCGCCGACGCGGGTATGCGAGCCAGGCGCGGGATCCACGAGCCGAGGGACGCGCGGGGGAGCAGCATCCGTTCGATGCCCGACCAGCCCGGAACCGGATAGCCGACCAGCTTCGCGAGCGAGCGGATCGCCTTCGACGAGCCCACGACGTGGTCGGGCTTCGCGAGGGAGCCGAACGACGCCGCGACCGGGGCGAGGGTGGCGCGCGCGTGGTCGCGCAGCTGCTCGACGGCCGCCTCACCCGGCGGGTCGTCCGGAAGGAACTGCACCGTCATGCGCCCCGCGCCGAGGGGGACGGATGCTGCCTGCTCGGGCAGCTCGTCTGCTCCGGCCGCGATCTCGAGCGAGCCGCCCCCGATGTCGAACAGCAGGATCTGCCCGGCCGCCCACCCGAACCAGCGCCGCACCGCGAGGAACGTGTACCGTGCCTCGGTCTCGCCGCCCAGCACCTGGAGCGGCTGGCCCAGCGCCTCTTCGATGAGGGCGATGACTTCCGGGCCGTTCTTCGCCTCGCGCACAGCGCTCGTCGCGGTGGCCAGCAGCTCGTCGACCGATTCGGCCGACGCGATCTTGCGCGCCTCGGTCACCGCGGCGACGAGCGCCGTGACGCCCTCCTCGGTGATGGAGCCGTCGGGCGCGAGGTACCGCATCAGCCGCAGCACCGTGCGCTGACTCGTCGTGGCGAGCGGCCGGCCGCCGGGGCGGACGTCGGCGACCAGCAGGTGGACGGTGTTCGAGCCGATGTCGAGAACTCCGAGGCGCACGCAAGAAGAGTAGCGGCACGACCGGACACACGGATGCCTCGACCCGGCCGGAGCGGCCGGGCCGAGGCATCCGTGTCACGTCTTCTACGCGACGCCGGCGTAGCGGAGCAGGTCGATCATGAGGAAGTCGTCGCCCGTGCGCCCGGGGTCGATCGTCGGGAGGGACGGCTGCCAGTCGGGGTCCTGCGCGAGGTACGAGGCGCGGTCGCCCTGCAGAAGACCGAGGAACACCTCGGCGACGATCCGCGCGCCGACGGGGCCGAGGCGCTCGCCGTCTTCGACGATGTCGGCCTCGCGGAGGATGTAGAACCACAGCGGCGTGCGGTCGTCCATGCCGTACTCCTGGAGGTCGTCGAGGTCTCGCCGCGCGAGCTCGGGCAGGTTCATCGCGCGGGCGACCCGCTGCCCCGACGGCAGCGAGAACGTCAGGTGCCGCAGCAGGTTGCGCTGCGCGAGCGACGCGGGGTTCGTGGCGGCGTCCGGGCGGGCGACGACCGAGCCCGGCAGCGCGAACAGCGCCGACGAGAGGGTCGTGTCGATCTTCTTGTTCGGACGCACGTTGCCGTCGCCGAAGTCGAAGAAGGTCGGCCAGTCGATGAAGCGGCGCGGGGCGCGGCATCCGCCCGAAAGGTCGTCGGGGTCGCCCGCAGGGCCGCCCGTCGGAGTGAAGATCATGCCGAAGAACGGCGTGCCGCCCGGGTTGCCGGTGAAGTTCGCCCGGTACGACGGGCGGATCTGGCTGTGGCCGAACCGGTACGCCGCGACCGAGAACTCGACCGGGATGAACGGCTCGTTGTGCCAGGCGTAGAACTTGCGCCCCTTCTGGAGCACGTCGTCGACGACGGCCGACCCGCAGAGCTTGCGGAGGAACTGCTGCACGACGATCCACTGGTAGTGCCATCGGACGATCCGCTGCGTCTCGGCGAACAGCTCGCCCGGCGCGGTGATCCCGAGGTCGGTGCGGACGTGCTCGGTGACGGCGTTGTGGAACCGGAGCATCGCGGTCTGCAGCTGCGAGACGATGAGGTTCTCGTCGTTGCGGGGATCGCCGATCAGCGCGACGCCCTGTGCGTTGCGAGGGAGGTCCGACTTGCCCGGCGTGCCGCACTCTTCGACGAGCATCGTGACGCCGTGGCCCGCCTGCTGGTCGTAGAGGAACGGTGATGCGTTCGGGCCCGACCCGTACACGTTGTCGAGGCCGAGGCTCGGGGTGCGGAAGTTCGAGATGTACTCGGGATCCGCCTGGCGCTCGAGGCTCGACGTCGGATCGAACGTGATGTCGTGGTCGATGAACTGCCCGAGGAACGTGTCACCCGCGACATGCGTCGTGCTGTTGCGGTTCTGGTGCGACAGGGCGGGGTCGACGATGAGCTGGACCGGCCCGGCCGCGAGATCGTCGCGGGCGTCCATGATCCCCTCCGGCTTCCCGATGTCGAGCAGTGCCGCGCGCACCTCCGGGGTGTCGGCGGCGAACGGCGGCAGCTTGCCGAACATGCGGCCGAAGCGTCCCGAGTCGTAGTACTTCGACCGGGGCGGCACGATGTCGACCGGATACGAGCCGTGGCGGGTCATGATCATCTCCTTCGAACGGACTCCCCCTGCGCGCGAACGCGCACTCTGGGAGAGCGGTCTCCGCTGTCGTGAGATACATCGGCACATGGATGCTGCGCGCCGGTGCCGGCGCGGAGTGCCTGTGGACGCAGCATCCGTCATCTCCCGTGCCAGCGGTTACGATGGGCGCGATGTCCGCCGACGAAGCGACCGCTGTCGCCCCCGCACTCTCGCTGTACCGCGAGATCGACCGAGCCGAGTGGGCCCGCCTGGCGTCGGGCATGACGCAGCCGCTCACCGAGACCGAGATCGTGCAGATCCGCGGGCTCGGGGACCGCCTCGACATGGCCGAGGTCGCGCAGGTGTACGTGCCGCTGTCGCGCTTGCTGTCGCTGTACGCGGAGTCGACGAAGCGCCTCGGCGCGGAGGAGTCCGGGTTCCTCGGCGAGGCGGACTCCACGACCCCGTTCATCGTCGGGGTCGCGGGCTCGGTCGCCGTGGGCAAGTCGACGATCGCGCGCCTGCTGCGTGAGCTGACCTCGCGCTGGCCGGGAACCCCCCGCGTCGAGCTGGTCACGACCGACGGCTTCCTCTATCCGAACGCCGAGCTCGAGCGCCGCGGCCTCATGGAGCGCAAGGGATTCCCCGAGTCGTACGACCGCCGCGCCCTCGTGTCGTTCCTCACCGAGGTGAAGAGCGGCGCCCCCGAGGTGAAGGCGCCGTTCTACTCGCACATGCGGTACGACATCGTGCCCGACGCGGTCGTCACCGTGCGCCGCCCCGACATCGTCATCGTCGAGGGACTCAATGTGCTGCAGCCGCCGCCCACCCCGAACGACGTCGCCGTGAGCGACCTGTTCGACTTCTCGATCTACGTCGACGCGGATGCCTCCCACATCGCGCAATGGTACGTCGACCGCTTCCTCGCCCTGCGCCGGGCCGCGTTCAGCAACCCGAAGTCGTTCTTCAACGTGTTCGCGCAGCTGTCGGACGAGGAAGCGGTGGAGCGCGCGCTCGGCTTCTGGAACTCGATCAACCTGCCGAACCTCGAGGAGAACGTGCTCCCGACGCGCCACCGCGCGAACCTCGTGCTGCAGAAGTCGGCCGACCACACCGTGGAGACGGTGCTCCTGCGCAAGCTTTGACGCGCGTCGGATCAATGCGACGAAGGAGCGTTGATGCGATGCGGGTCAAGGTTGAGCGAGCGAGGAACGAGCGAGACGAAACCCCGCGACGCAGCATCCATCATCGCCGTGATCTGGGGTTGTTGATTCGTAAGGGTTCCTAGCGAAACCCGCCGCCTACCATTGAGCGCATGTGTGGAATCGTCGGATACGTGGGCCCGCGCCAGAGCCAGGCCGTCCTGATCTCGGGACTTTCGCGCCTCGAGTACCGCGGCTATGACTCGGCGGGCATCGCCGTGATCGACGGCGACGGCGGGCTGGGGATGCGCAAGCGCGCCGGCAAGCTGAAGGTGCTGCGCGACGACCTCGCCGCCCACCCGCTCGCCGACGGGACGACCGGCATCGGCCACACCCGCTGGGCGACGCACGGCGGGCCGACCGACGGCAACGCGCACCCGCACCTCGCCGACGACGACCAGCTCGCCGTGATCCACAACGGCATCATCGAGAACTTCTCCGAGCTGAAGGACGAGCTGCTCGCCGATGGGTTCACCTTCCGCAGCGAGACCGACACCGAGGTGGCCGCCGTGCTCCTCGGCCGCGAGTACCGCCGCGCCGGCGACCTCGAAGAGGCCTTCCGCGCCGTCGTCTCGCGCCTCGAGGGCGCCTTCACGCTGCTCGCGATGCACGAGGACCAGCCGGGCCTCGTCGTCGGCGCCCGCCGCAACTCTCCGCTGGTCATCGGCCTCGGTGAGGGGGAGAACTTCCTCGGGTCGGACGTGGCCGCATTCGTCGAGCACACCCGCAACGCCCTCGCGATCGGCCAGGACCAGATCGTCGCCATCACCCCGGACGCCGTGACCGTCACCGACTTCGCCGGCAACCCGGTCGAGGTCGAGCCGTTCGAGGTGACGTGGGATGCCTCCGCCGCCGAGAAGGGCGGCTGGTCGTCGTTCATGGCCAAGGAGATCTCGGAGGAGCCCGAGGCCGTCGCCAACACGCTGCGTGGCCGCGTCCGCGACGGCGAGGTCGTGATCCCGGAGCTCGACGGTCTCGACGAGCTCTTCGCCGGCGTCTCGCGCATCATCGTGATCGCGTGCGGCACCGCGGCGTACGCCGGCCAGGTCGGCAAGTACGCGATCGAGCAGTGGACGCGCATCCCCGTCGACGTCGAGCTCGCGCACGAGTTCCGCTACCGCGACCCGGTGATCGGCCCCGACACCCTCGTCGTCTCGATCAGCCAGTCGGGCGAGACCATGGACACGCTCATGGCCGTCAAGTACGCCCGCGAGCACGGCGCGAAGACGCTGTCGGTCTGCAACACCCAGGGCGCGACGATCCCGCGCGAGTCCGACGCGATCGTCTACACGCACGCCGGCCCCGAGGTCGCGGTCGCGTCGACCAAGGCGTTCGTCGCGCAGATCACGGCGCTGTACCTCATGGCCCTGCACATCGGTCGCGTCCGCGGCGCGATCACCGCGTCGGCCGCGGCCGATCATGTGCGCGAGCTCGAGGCCGTTCCCGCCAAGATCGCGCAGATCCTCGAGCGCGAGCAGCCGCGCATCGAGCAGTTCGCGCACTGGATGGCCGACACGCGTTCGGTGCTCTTCCTGGGCCGCCATGTCGGCTTCCCGATCGCCCTCGAGGGTGCGCTCAAGCTCAAGGAGCTCGCCTACATCCACGCCGAAGGCTTCGCCGCCGGCGAGCTCAAGCACGGACCGATCGCGCTGATCGAGCCCGGCCAGCCCGTGTTCGTCGTGGTTCCGTCGCCCCGCAAGTCGTCGGAGATGCACAAGAAGGTCATCTCGAGCATCGAGGAGATCCGCGCACGCGGCGCCCGCGTCATCGCGATCGCCGAAGAGGGTGACGCGGCGGTGCTGCCCAAGGCCGACGAGGTGCTCCGCATCCCGCTGGCCGGCCCGTTCTTCGAGCCGCTCCTCGCGGTCGTGCCGCTGCACATCTTCGCGATGGGTCTCGCCACGGCCAAGGGCCTCGACGTCGACCAGCCCCGCAACCTCGCGAAGTCGGTCACGGTCGAGTAGCAGCATCCGTTCCGCCGTGCGCTGCGCGGCAGGCGGCGGTGACGCGCCCGCGCGATAGGGTGGCGGATGCTGCGGCTGCAGCACGCAGGAGGACCACATGATCGTCGGTATCGGCGTCGACCTCGTCGACATCCCTCGGTTCGAGCGGACGATCGAACGCACCCCGCAACTGCTGCAGCGCCTCTTCTCTGCGGCGGAGCAGCAGCTCAAGCCGCACTCGCAGGCCGCGCGGTACGCCGCCAAGGAGGCGCTCATCAAGGCGCTCGGCGGCTCCGACGGGGTGCATTGGACCGAGATCGAGATCGCGTCCGAGGCGTCCGGTCGTCCCGTGTTCTCGTTGTGCGGATCGACGGCCGCGGTCGTCGCGGAGCGCGGGATCACGGCGCTGCACCTCTCGCTCTCGCACGACGCGGGACTCGCGACCGCGTATGTCATCGCCGAGGCCGTGCCCGCCGGCGAGTCCGAGGAGAGCGCATGAGCCGCCTCCCGGCCGGAGTCCTGCGCGAGGCCCTGATCGACGTCGGCGCCATCGAGGACAACGTGCGGCACCTCCGCCGGCTCACGGGCTCCGAGGTCATCGCGGTCGTCAAGGCCGACGGATACGGGCACGGCGCGGTGCGATCGGGGCTCGCGGCGCTCGCCGGCGGCGCGTCGCGGCTCGGCGTCTCCGACATCACCGAGGCGCTGGCCCTGCGCCGCGCCGGCATCGACGCGCCGATCGTCGCGTGGCTGCACGCGCCGGCCGCCGACTTCGCCGAAGCCGCCGCGCGGGGGATCGAACTCGGCATCTCGAGCCTCGAGCAGTTGCAGAAGGCGGCGGCGGCAGCATCCGCCGATCGTCCCGTCGGGGTGCACCTGAAGCTGGAGACCGGGCTCTCGCGCAACGGCATCGCGCCCGAGGACTACCGCGTGGTCTTCGCCGAGGCCGCGCGCCTCGAGCGGATCGGCCGCGTCCGCGTCATCGCACTGTTCAGCCACCTCTCCAATGCGTCGACCGAAGACGACCGCGCGGCGCTGCGCGCCTTCGAAGACGGCGTCGCCGCTGCCGCTTCCCTCGGTCTCGCGCCACCGCTGCGGCACATCGCGGCGACGCACGCCGCGATCGACCTTCCCGAATCGCGCCTCGGCTGCGTGCGCATCGGCATCGGCCTCTACGGACTCTCGCCGTTCGACGACCGCTCGTCCGCGGATCTCGGCCTGCGTCCCGCGATGACCCTGCGCGGCGCGGTCGCCGCCGTGCGCCGCGTGCCCGCGGGCAAGGGCGTGTCGTACGGCTACGACTACCGTGCCGAGCGCGACACGACGCTCGCACTCGTGCCCCTCGGCTACGCCGACGGGGTGCCGCGTCAGGCGTCGGGTGCCGGGCCCGTCGTGATCGGCGGACGACGGTTCGCCGTCGCGGGCCGCATCGCGATGGACCAGTTCGTCGTCGACGTGGGAGACGCGCAGGTTTCGGTCGGCGACACGGCGGTGCTGTTCGGAGACCCGACCCTCGGGGCGCCGTCGGCGACCGAGTGGGCGGAGGCCGCGGGCACCATCAACTACGAGATCGTCACGCGCATCGGACCCCGCGTGCCCCGCCGGCAGGTGTCGGAGTGAGCGGGAACGCGGACGACGTCCCGGTTGTTGCACCGGGCGTGGACACCACGGCACAAGGTCTGGACGCACTCGTCGGCACGCGCGAGATCACCTCGCCCGACGCGATGGAGGCACTCGGCGAAGAGATGGGACGGATGCTGCGCCCCGGCGACATGGTGGTGCTCACCGGTCCGCTCGGCGCAGGCAAGACCACGCTCACGCGCGGCATCGGCCGGGGGCTCGACGTACGTGGCCCGATCCAGAGCCCGACGTTCGTGCTCGCCCGGACGCACCCGTCGCTCTCGGGCGGCGCGCCGCTCGTGCACGTGGACGCGTACCGCCTGGGCTCGGCGGCCGAGCTCGACGACCTCGATATCGACTTCGACGGCTCCGTCGTGATCGTGGAGTGGGGTCGGGGCCTGGTCGACGGACTCCGTGAGCGGTGGTGGGAGGTCGAGCTCGAGCGCGAGTGGCACGGCCGCGGCGTCGACAACGCCTGCGGCACCATCGCCCACGAGGCCGACCTCGACGCCGACACCCCCCGCCTGGTGAAGATCACCCGCCACCCCTAGCCGTCGGCGGCTCGGAACGGCCGCCGAGTCGACGCGAGGCGATCGGGCGCGCACTCCTCCCCCTGCCCTCGATTGAGGATGTGTGCCGAGATGCGGATCGCACCGGCGGTTCGGCTCCTCGATTCGGCCCTCGTCCTCGAATGAGGGGGCCGGGAGGGTCGGGCGGAGAGGCTCCCACCGCGCCCGACTACCCTGGAAGGGTGATCCTCGGCATCGACACGTCGCTCGGCTCCGCGGTGGCGGTGGTCGAGCCGGACGGCGTGATCCGCTCCCAGGTCGAGAGCGCAGACCCGCGCGGCCACGCCGAGGTCATCGGCACGCTGATCGAACGGGCGCTGGCGGAGGCATCCATCTCCGCCACAGATGTCACGCATGTCGCCGCGGGTATGGGACCCGGCCCGTTCACGGGGCTGCGGGTGGGCATCGCCGCGGCGCGCACCTTCGCCCTCGGGCGCGGCGTGCCGGTCGTTCCGGTCCCGAGCCACGACGCGGTCGCCCTCGAACTGCTTCTGCACGACGCGCTCACGGGTGGGTACGAGGATGCCGCCGACGAGACGTTCGCCGTCGTCACCGACGCGCGTCGCCGCGAGTTCGCGTACACGCTGTACCGCGGGATCGACGACGACGGGCTGCCGATCCGCGTGGCGGAGTCCGCGCTGACGCCCCGCGACGCCCTCGACGACGTGCTCGCGGACGCCGCGGCCGCACGCCGCGACGCCGACCGCATCCCCGCGGCCATGCTCGCGCTCGCCGCGGCCCGCGCGCTCGTCGCCGGGCGCACGATCGGCCCCGCCGACGCGCTCTACCTGCGCTCGCCCGACGTGACGCTCCCGCACGCACCGAAGCGGGTGGGTTCGTGACCCTCCGCCCCGCGACCGGCGAGGACCTCGCCGCCATCATGACGCTCGAGCGGACGTCGTTCCCGACCGACGCGTGGTCCGAGGCCATGATGCGCGAAGAGCTCGCCTCGCCGCACGGCTGGTACGTCGTCGACGACGAGGCCGGCCGTCTCGTCGGGTACGCGGGACTCCGCGCCGTCGCCGGGGCACGGGATGCCGACATCCAGACCATCGCGATCGCCGAGGTGTCGCGGGGGCGGGGCCGCGGTCGCGCGATGCTGCGGGCGCTGCTGGAGGAGGCCGCGCGCCGCGGCGTGACGGACGTGTTCCTCGAGGTGCGCGCCGACAACCCCGTCGCGCAGGCGCTGTACGTGTCGGAGGGCTTCGCCGAGATCGGCCGCAAGCCCCGGTACTACCAGCCCGACGACGTCGACGCCGTGGTGATGAAGCTCGATCTGCGCGGGTGGGCCCGCGCTTCGACAGGCTCGGCGACCGGATTCGACGGAGGGGTGTGCACGTGAATCGCGCCGAACCGCTGGTGCTGGGCATCGAGACGAGCTGCGACGAGACCGGGATCGGGATCGTGCGCGGTCGCACCCTGCTGTCGAACACGATCGCGAGCTCGATGGACGAGCACGCCCGCTACGGCGGCGTCGTGCCCGAGGTCGCCGCGCGGGCGCACCTCGAGGCGCTGCAGCCGTCGATCGAAGCGGCGCTCGCCGAGTCGGGCGTCGCGCTCGCCGACCTCGACGCCGTGGCCGTCACGAGCGGACCGGGGCTCGCCGGCGCGCTGATGGTCGGCGTGGGCGCCGCCAAGGCGCTGTCGGTCTCGCTCGAGAAGCCGCTCTACGCCGTGAACCACCTCGTCGGGCACATCGCCGCCGACATCCTCGACGCCGACGCGCCGCCGCTCGAGTACCCGACCGTCGCGCTGCTCGTCTCGGGCGGGCACACCTCGCTGCTCCTGGTCCGCGACCTCACCACCGACGTCGAGCTGCTCGGCGAGACGATGGACGACGCCGCCGGCGAGGCCTTCGACAAGGTCGCGCGGCTGCTCGGGCTGCCGTACCCCGGTGGTCCCGAGATCGACCGGGCCGCAGCATCCGGTGATCCGAAGGCGATCCCGTTCCCGCGCGGACTCTCGCGCGCGAGCGACATGGCGAAGCATCGCTACGACTTCTCGTTCTCGGGACTCAAGACGGCGGTCGCCCGTTGGGTCGAGCAACGGGAGGCGGCGGGTGAGCCGGTACCCGTTGCGGATGTCGCTGCGAGCTTCCGCGAGGCCGTCGTCGACGTGCTCGTCACGAAGGCCCTGGCCGCGTGTCGCGACCACGGCGTGCCGCGCCTGCTGCTGGGCGGCGGCGTCATCGCCAACCGCCGGCTGCGTGACGTCGCGCTCGAGCGCGGCGCCGCCGAGGGCGTCACCGTTCGCATCCCGCCGCTGTCGCTGTGCACCGACAACGGCGCGATGATCGCGGCGCTCACCTCCGAGCTCATCATGTCGGGCCGCGCGCCCTCGACCCTCGAGTTCGGCGCCGATTCGACTCTTCCGGTCACGGACATCCAGGTCGCGGAGTCGGCATGACGGACCAACGGATGCCGCAGCCCGGCGACCCCGCCAAGCCCGAGGTCGCGACGCCCGGGACTGATCCGGCCGAAGCCCTCACGGGAGATCCCGACGCCACATCCCGTTCGTTGAGCGAGCGAGGAACGAGCGAGACGAAACGCACCGAGGATCCGGGCGACCTCGACTCGGCGACGTCGGATGCCGCGGCGCGTGTTCCCCCTGAGGCTCCGGCTCGGCCGGCCGGGCCGACAGTGTCTTCCGTGTCACCCGACGTCGACCTCGCGCAGGACGCGTCGCCGCTGCCCGGCGCCCACCGCGGCGGGTTCCAGAGGCTGCCGACGGCACCGGTCGCCGTCACGGTGGAGACCGCACCCGCAGAGCCTGGAGGCGAGTTCACGCCCGACGCCACGTCGTGGACGACGTCGGACTCGGCGTTCCACCGCGGGCTCGCGGGCTGGTCGCTCGGGTTCGCGATCCTCGGGCTCCTGGTGTCGATGTTCGTCGGCTGGGGCTTCCCGATCGGGCTCGTCGCGGTCGTGTCCGCGATCATCGCCCTGCGCCGCCCGCTCGAGAGCCGCGCGGTGGCCGTCTGGGCGATCGTGCTCGGCACGCTGTCGATCCTGTACAGCGCCGGCTGGCTCCTCTACGCCGCGGCGCGCGCCAACATCATCGGCTGATCCGCGTCAGACGCGGTCGGCGAGGATCGCGGTGCGGCGGGTGCCGATCCGCGTGAGGAGGAGGGTCGCGGCCGCCGAGCCGCGGAGCTTCAGGCGGGTGCGGAGGGCGGCGGGGTCGACGTCCACGCCCCGCTTCTTGATCTCGAGTCGGCCGATGTCGCGCTCGCGCAGCGCCTTGCCGAGCGCCTTCTCGTCAGCGGGCAGCACCTCCCGCACGCGGAACGTCGAGACGAATGGCGACGTGAGGGCGGCGTCGGAGGTGAGGTAGGCGATGTGCTCGTCGAGCATCCCCGCCTCGAGGGTGCGTGCGACGTCGCCGATCAGGCGCGCGCGGATGACGGCGCCGTCGGGCTCGTGCAGGAAGGCGCCGAGTTCGCGGGCGGGTTCGTCCGCAGCATCCGTCTCCGCCGTCAGCTCGTGAGCCTGGTCGCCGCGGATGACGAGCGCAGCGCGGCGCACGCCGGGGCGCGCGAGCGCGCCCGACCACAGCACGAGCTCGACCGTGGCGCCGTCCGCGCTCACCCACTGGGCCTCGACCTCGTCGGGGATGAGGTCGCGATCGAGGCCGGGACCGAGCTTCACGCCGACGGGCATGCGACGCGCGAGGTCGAAGACCCAGTCGAGCGAGGGCGACCAGTCCTCCGGGCGCGTGCGCGCGGTCTCGGAGTGCCCGGCGGTGCGGCGTGCCGGATCGAGCCACACGGCTTCGATGCCGTCGAGGTCGGTGTCCTCCGCGGTGCCGAGACGCACCTCGGCATCCGCGCCGAACGGCGCGAGGTTGTAGGCGGCGATGCCGGCGGTCACCTCGTCGGCGTCGACCGCCGTCACGCGCAGGCCGAGCCCGGCGAGGCCGAGGGCGTCCCCGCCGATGCCGCAGCCGAGGTCGGCGACCCGTGTGAAGCCCGCGTCGCGGAACCGCGCCGCATGGCGGGCCGCGATACCGAGGCGCGTCGCCTGTTCGAGCCCGGCGCGGGTGAACAGCATCCGTTCCGCCAGATCGGCGAACTTCGCCCGCGCGCGCGTGCGGAGGCGTGCCTGGCCGACGACCGCCGAGACCAGGTCGGGGGAGTGGCCGTCGCGGCGCAGCCGCGTCACGGTGCGCGCGACGTCGTCGGAGGAGTCCACCGGCGGCATCGCGTCGAGCAGGCGCAGGCCCTCGGGCGTCAGGAGCGCTTCGAGTTCGGAGAGTTCCACCCGCCGAGCCTACGGCGCGGGCGCCCGCGCGGGCACCGCTGACCCCGCAGCTCCCCCCGGAACCCCCATCCGAATCCCCCTCTCATCGGGGGCAAGCCCCGGGAACACCCCCGATGTGCGGGTTCGCCCGCCTCGGGACACTCATCTGGAAGCGGTTTTTCGGCACTCTGAGAGAAGGAAGATCATGGCCGACGACAACAACAACCTGCTGGGGATCCAGACCGTCACGGACGACATCCTGTCGAACAACGATCTCCTCTCGAACAACGACAACTCGACCGACATCGGGGTCGGCATCTCCGACTCGTTCAACGACAACTCGGACAACAGCGACAACTCCGACAACTCGGACAACTCGGACAACAGCGACAACTCCGACAACTCGGACAACAGCGACAACTCGGACAACTCCGACAACAGCGACAACTCGGACAACAGCGACAACTCCGACAACTCGGACAACTCGGACAACTCGGACAACTCCGACAATTCCGACAACTCGGACAACTCGACCCACATCGACGTCGACATCGAGGACGCCTTCAACGACAAGTCGGTCCACGACTCGGCCAACGACTTCTCGGTCAACGCCGGCGTGCGGCAGTACAACGTCGGCTTCGAGGACCTCAACATCATCGGCTCGACCGGTGACGGCGGCGGCGGTGGCGGCGCGGGCTTCGCGGCCCTCGACGACGGCGGCGGCGCGTTCAACCTGTCGATCGACAACCGCTCGACGAACGTCGACAACTCCGTCAACCAGAACATCACGACGGCGTCGGGTTCGGGTGGAGCTGCGTGGGCGATCGGCGCCGACGGCGGGTCCGGCACGGGCGGCCTGGGCACTGGGGGCTCAGGCGGCTCGGGCACGGGCGCGGCAGGCGGTGCGGGCACGGGCGGTTCGGGCTCGGGCGGAACCGCGACGGCAACGGTCGGCCTCGGCGCGGACGCGAACGCCGAAGCCAATGGCACGGGCGGCTCAGGCACGGGCGCGGCAGGAGGCGCCGGCACCGGCGCTGGCGGCGGCGCGGGCACGGGTGGTGCGGGATCGGGCGGCGCGGCCGGCGACACCGGCGCAGCCGGTGGCTGGGCGACCGGTGGAAACGTCACGCAGGTGTTCAGCAACGACAACGTCGTCGCCTCGGGCGACGGGTCGGCCGCAGCCGGCGGAGACGTCAACATCGACAACTCCTCGTTCGAGGTGAACGTCGGCGACGTCAACATCGGCAACACGACCGACTCGTACAACGACGACTACGACTACTCCGACAACTGGACGGTCGACGTCAGCGACGCCTTCAACGACAACTCGGTCGACAACTCTTGGGAAGACGACCACTCGGTGGACGTCGACGTCGAAGACGTGAACCTGCTCAGCCCTGGCGCTGACGCGAACGACTTCGATCTCGATCTCTGAGTCACACCCGAGCGACAGGCCCGGCCGCCCCCACACCGGCGGCCGGGCACGTCGCACGCCGGGGGATGCCCCGGGAATCGGGCTCGGGCTAGAGTCGGAGCGGCGCGAGGGAGGTGCAGGTCATGTCGGACTGGCGGATCCCCGGTGACCCGACGCCCGACGACTCCGTGCCCACAGAGCCCGACGACTGGTCGAGCGCCGCGGACGCAGCGCCGGACCCGTTCGCGGATTCCGCGTTCGCGGACTCGACCGACCCGTTCTCTGCCGAGATCGCCGACGTCGACGCCTCGGATTGGGATGCCGACCTTCTCTGGGGGCCGGACACGCCGGCCGACGGCGGCGACGACCTTCCCTTCTGAGCGCACCGGATCGGCCGCAACCGCACCCGGTGCATCCCTTCGCTCCCTCTGCCAGCATGGGGGAGGGGAGGGGCGCTGACACACGCGACCCTGAGGAGGCCACGATGGCCGCGACTGCCGACCCCGCAGACCGCCCCGGTGCTCTCGCGCCCGCCGCCCGCCGCACCTCCGACCTCATCGAGGTCGCCTCCGGCGTCGAGAAGATCGCGTCCGAGACCGGGCGGGCCGACCTGTTCCGCCGTCTCGAGCAGACCCGGGCGCGCCTGCTCGACCCGGATGTGCGCGTCATCATCGTCGGCGAGTTCAAGCAGGGCAAGAGCAAGCTCATCAACGCCCTGGTCAACGCCCCCGCCTGCCCCGTCGACGACGACATCGCGACGAGCGTGTCGACCTCCGTCGGCTACGCGGCGGAGCCGTCGGCATCCGTGCTCATCAGGGAGACGGATGCCGCGGACGCGGTCGAACGGCGCACCATCCCCCTCTCATCCGTGGCCGAGTACGTCTCCGAACGCGGCAACCCGGGCAACGAACGCCGGATCGTGTCGGCGGAGGTGCTGCTGCCGCGCGAGATCCTCAAGGGCGGGCTCAAGCTCGTCGATTCGCCCGGTGTCGGCGGCCTCGAGTCGTTCAACGCCCTCAGCACGCTGTCGGCGCTGTCGACGGCGCACGCGGTGCTGCTCGTCTCGGATGCGTCGCAGGAGTACACCGAGCCCGAGATGCAGCTGCTCAAGCACGCGATGCGCATCTCGCCGAACGTCGCCGCGGTGCTCGCCAAGACCGACCTCTACCCGTCGTGGCGTGAGATCGAGTCAATCGACAAGGGGCACCTCGAGGGAATCGGCGATGTGCCGCTCTACTCCGTCTCCAGCGACTTGCGCCTGCTCGCCGCGGAACTGCAGGACGGCACGCTCAACGACGAATCGGGCTTCCCGGCGCTCGTCGCGCACCTGAGGCGCGACGTGCTCGCCCAGGCGGAGCTGATCCACGAGCGCAGCGCGGTGCACGATCTGACCTCGGTCGTCGAGCAGCTCGCGATGTCGCTGCGCACCGAGCTGAGCACGATCCTCAACCCCGAGGGCACGCCGCAGATGATCGCCCGGCTCGAGGAGGCGAAGGCGCGCGCCGACGAGTTCCGCAGCCGCTCGGCGCGATGGCAGGTGACCCTGACCGACGGCATCGCCGACCTCATCGCCGACATGGAGCACGATCTGCGCGATCGGCTGCGCAAGGTTCAGCGCGAGGCCGAGAACGCGATCGAGGACGGCGACCCCGGGCCCATCTGGGACCAGTTCTCGGAGTGGCTGAGCCAGCGCGTGGTCGCGGCGGTGTCGGAGACCTTCGTCTGGACCGACGAACGCTCCAAGTGGCTGTCGGAGGAGGTCGCGCAGCTCTTCGCCGAGGGGGAGCTCTCGTTGCCGCACATCGACGTGGGCGACACGCGGGGCGTGATGGATCCGGTCGAAGAGCTCGCCGGCCTCGACCCCGGACGCATGAACGCCGCCGAGCGCATATACATCGGCGTGCGCGGCTCGTACGGCGGGGTGCTCATGGTGGGGCTCGCCACGGGCCTCGTCGGGCTGTCGCTCATCAACCCGTTCTCCCTGCTGGCGGGTGTGCTCGTCGGGCGCCGCGCCTACCGCGAAGACATGTCGGCGCGGCTGTCGCGCCGGCAGCACGAGGCGAAGACCCTCGTGCGCCGGTACATCGACGAAGTCAGCTTCCAGGTCGGCAAGCAGCTCAAGGACCGCCTGCGGCTCGTCCAGCGCGCGGGACGCGACCACTTCGGCGCCATCGCCGACGAGCTGCACCGGTCACTGACCGACGCCCTCAACGCGGCGAAGCAGTCCGCGGTCACCTACACCTCGCAGCGCGACGAGCGCGTCGCCCAGCTGCGCGCACAGCTCGGGCGTCTCGAGACCTTCGGCAAGGCGATCCCTCCGCTGCCGAAGGGGGAGACGCGGGCGGTGACACCCGCGCCCCCGCGGCCGGCTGTGACGCCGGCGGCTTCGCCGCACGAGCCGCAGCCCGCGGCGGCCGACCGGTGAGCACGTCGATGCGGGAGGACGCACGGGCGCTGCTGGCCGAGGCACGTGACGCGTACGGCGGCGATGCGACCGCGCTGGGCGTGCTCGACGAGCTCGACCGGCGTCTCGCCGAGCCCCTGCGGCTCGCGCTCGCCGGCATGGTCAAGGCGGGCAAGTCGACGCTCCTCAACGCGATGCTGGGCGAGCAGATCGCCCCCACCGATGCCGGCGAGTGCACGAAGGTCGTCACCTGGTACCGCTACTCGATGACACCGACGATCACGCTGCACCTGCGGACCGGAGAGACCCGTCGGATGCCCGTGCGTCGCGATGACGGCCGCCTCGTCCTGGACCTCGGCGACACCGCCGCGGAGGACGTCTCGTGGATCGACGTCGGATGGCCGTTGGATGCCTTGAAATCGGTGATCCTCATCGACACCCCCGGCATCGCGTCGCTGTCGGCCTCGACCTCCGCGCGCGCGGCGACCTTCCTCGCGCCCGAGGAGTCCGCCTCCGGAGCGGACGCCGTCGTCTACCTCCTCCGCCATCTGCATCCGTCGGACGTGAAGTTCCTGGAGGCGTTCCGCGACACCGCCGCGGGCGCCGCACAGACGATCTGCGCCGTCGGCGTGCTGTCGCGCGCCGACGAGATCGGGTCGGGCCGCATCGATTCCCTCCTCTCAGCGGGGAAGGTCGCGCGGCGCTACGCGCGGGACAGTTCGCTCGCGTCGCTGCTCCTGGGGGTGATCCCCGTCGCCGGGCTCCTCGCTGAGGGGGCGCGCACACTGCGCGAACGGGAGTACGCCGCGTTCCGGGAGCTTGCCGCTCTCGAGCGGGCCGACCGGGAGCGGCTCCTGGTGTCGGCGGACCGGTTCGTCCGCGACACCGCGCTCACGACCCTCGGCGCCGACGAGCGCACCGCCCTGCTGGAGCGGTTCGGCATCTTCGGCGTGCGGCTGGCGACCGCGCTCATCCGGGGAGGGGCGCGTTCTTCGTCCGACCTGTCGCGCGAGCTGGTCGAGCAGAGCGGCCTCATCCCGCTGCAGCAGTTCGTCCGCGATCAGTTCCGCACCCGCGAGGCGACGCTCAAGGTCCGCGGTGTGCTCCTCGGGCTCGAGCGGCTCATCGACGAGCGCCCGGTCGCCGGTGCCGTCGTCATCCGCGCCGGCATCGAGCGGCTGTCGGCCGGCGCCCACGCCCTGCGCGAGCTCTCGCTGCTCGCGACGGCCCGCGCCGAGGGGCTGCCGCTCGCGGGACCCGACGCGGCGCAGGCCGTCGCGATCATCGGCGGCGATGGGACGCCAGCGACGACGCGGTTGGGGCTCCCGGAGGACGCGGGAGCGGAGGCCGTGCGACAGCGCGCCCTCGCGCAGCTCGACCACTGGCGGCGGCTGAGCGACTCGCCGCTCACCGACCGCGCCGCGGTCGCGGTGTGCCGCGTCGTGATCCGCAGCCTGGAGGCGATCGTGTCAGAAATCCCCGAGGGTGGGGGGGTCGGCACCGTGGCGGACGTCGTGACGCCGGGCGGACCAGGCGATCGCTCGGGGGAGCGCGCTGATGAGCAGAGCGAGCGCGACGAGTCCGCATTGTCCGGCGAGCACGGGAAAGAGCGGCTCGCCGCGCTCGCCGATCGCGACGACCTCTGACGCCAGCAGCACCACGATCGCCTGCAGCAGCAGGGTGCCCAGCTGCCACCACCGCACATGAGGCTTGCGGCTCATGAATGACACGAGCAGCGTGACCTGGGTCAGCAACAGCGCCACCAGCGTGCCGAACACCGACCAGAAGATGATGTCGGCCGCCGTCGTGTAGGTCTCGTCGCTCCGGCCCTCCGTGACGCCACGCACGACATCGGCCATCAGGGGCAGCTGCGTCTCGCGGATCACGAACATGTAGACGATCGCGAACGCGCCGACCGCGAAGCTCAGGATCCAGCAGAACTGGCTCAGCCTCACCGAGAACGGCGGCGTCAGCTTCACGATCACCGGCGCCGTGCTCGGTCGCGCGACAGGTGGGCGCTCCGGCGCGGGCCGCGCCGGACCGGAGGCCGGCGAGGACGACGCCGCGGGCGCGCCGGGCGGAGGAGTCGTCGGGTCGGTCACGGCCGGATTGCTCATTGATCCTCGAGCGGCTCGTCGGGATATGCCTCGGGCTCAGGCGGCGTCAGCGGCTCCGCGGCGTCCACGCCCGACGTGTCCGTCATGTCCGCCATGAGCGGTGCCGCGTCCTCCGCCGGTGCGGGCTCGGCGGGCGCCGGTGCGTCCGTCGCCGCGGTGGCAGCGGCATCCGCTGCCGTGTCCACCGCGTCGGTCACCTGCGACAGGCCGTCGTCGAGCGCGGGATCCGCGAGGACGGATGCTGCGGCATCCGACTCCGCCCCGTCGCCGTCGGTCGCATCGGCGTCGACGGGTGCGTCGGCCTCGTCGTCGGCGTCGCCGGTCGCAGTGGTGTTGTGGCTGCCGGTGGTGTTGCCGACCGCGACGTCGCCGACGCCGATCGTCGTCTCAGACTCGTCGACGAGGACGTCGTCGCCCGCGGCCACGGATCCGTCGCCCGCGGCGATGACCGCGCTCTGGTCGAAGATCTGGGTCACGTCACCGCCCTGCGTCCAGATGTTCTGATTCGTGGACTGGTCGACGATGGTCGAGCGCGCGTCGATCGTCGTGAACTGGTTGATGATGCGCGAGATCTCGCGGATCGTCTCGGTGTCGGTCGTGTGAGTGGAGGGTTCTGGGACGGTGTCCCTCGCGACGCTGTGCTGATTCGACGCCGGCCGCGGCGCCACCGAGGGGTGGTCGACGATGACGGGCGCCACGCTGCGCACGTCGGCGGCACAGGCGCCCTGCAGTCCCCGTGCGGCCATCGCGGCGCCGGGGTCGTCGTTGAACTCCTCCACCGCGTTCGGATCGCGCAGCAGGCTCAGGATGAACGCGATCAGCGCATCCGCGACCGTCTCGATCGGCGTAGTCATGGTCCCCTCCAGCGTCGGGTGGTTGCGGCACAGGTGTCCGCAATACTGAACGTCTTGCTCACGGTATTCAGATGTCGTGGGGTCGGCATCGGGGCTAACCCCTATGGCGTCACGCGGCCCGATGGGGGTCCGCGTCGGTCTCGGTGTCCGGAGCGTCCGCCGTCGTGGCGGTTTCGCTCATGAGCAGGCGCAGCTTCGCGATCACGTCCGAGCGCGACGTCGCGCCCAGGCGGCGGCGGATGTGCGCGATGTGGTGCTCGGCGGTGCGCGGCGAGATGAAGATGGCCTCGCCGATCTCTGCGTAGGTCTTGCCCTGCAGCACGAGCCGCGCGACTTCGCGCTCGCGCTCGCTGAGCACCTCGGCGGCCGGCGACGCGTCGCTCTCGGCGCGTGCGGCGGGCTCGCCGGACGCGGGCGCCGTGGTCCGCTCCAGCTCGATCGGATGCAGCTCCCGTGCCCGGGCCAGCAGCCGCGCGCTCACGCGCCGATCCGTCGAGCGTGCGGCTCCGTGACCGGCCAGGCGCGCAGCATCCCATGCCATTCCGTACGAGGCGAGCTGCTGGGCGGCCGCTTCCACGGCGTCGGGGTCGACGGTGCCCGCGAGCACCGACGTCCAGATGCGGCCCGCCTTCGCCATCGCTGCCGCCACGGCGCTGTGGTGGCCGGCGGCGACGAGGGCGTGCGCGTGCGGGATCAGCTCATCCGGACGACCGAGAAGGATGCTGCGCTGCACGCCCGCCCATCGCACGGCCGCCGTCCACAGCGGCGACCCCCCGAGCCCGTCCGCGACCTCCAGAGCCCGCTCCAGGGCCTGCGCGGCGCGATCGGCGTCGCCGGTCTTCGCGGCCGCGCACACGAGCTCGGTCAGGGGCAGGAAGAGGAAGGCGTCCACGTCGACGCGGAGGAGCGCGGTGTGGGCCGAGCGCCAGGCAGCGGCGAGATCGGCGGCGTCGCCGTATCGGCGCGCGAGCGCCACCTCCACCGCCCGCGCGAGGAGCCGGTCGCGGGGCGAGCGCGCGCCCGGCTGGGTTTCGGCCTGCGCCAGCGCGAGGCGTGCGTCGTGCGGGCGCACGCGCTGCACGGCGATCCACGCGCGCCACAGCAGGAGCCGCGGGCGCGCCCACTGCCCGCCGTGCCCGCCCGCGATCGCATCGTCGACGACGGACTGCGCCGTGACGGTGTCGCCGAGGTTGAGCGCGACGATCGCGGCGATCACCGCGGGCGGCTCGGCGATCGGCGCCGACGTGCGTGCGGACGTGTACATCTCGGACGCCCGGATGAGGTCGACGAGCACCGTGTCCGTCGCGTCGGCGGCGAGCGTCGCGCGGACGCCCCGGTCGACGAGGCTCATCGCGGTGCCGAGGGTCGACGGCATGGCGGGGAGCCCGTCGGGCTCCGTCTTCGCGGCGGCGAGGGCGGCGCCGTCGCCGACGCCCAGCGCCGCGATGGTCGCGCGGGCCGATGCGGTCGCGGTCTGGGGTGGCATCGCGCGGTAGGTCGCAGCGCTCTGGGTGAGCATGCCCCGTGCGGCCCAGACGGCCGCGGCGAGGTCGGTGAGGGGCTCGGCATGCTCGGGGGCACCCGCGTCGCCGGTGCCGGGCTCTTCGCCCGCCCGGGTGCGCGCGGCTTCGGTGAGGACTGACGCCTCGTCGAGATCGCCGACGGCCCAGGCCGCCTGCGCGCGGCGTTCGAGAACCGCCGTCGTCTGAAGACCGGCATCCCAGGCCGCCTGGTACAGCTCGCGTGCCCGCTCAGGGTGGGTCTCGAGCAGCCGGTCGCCCTGGTCGGCCAGCGCGGCACCGAGCCCGGGTGTGTGCAGGCGCGACAGCATCGCGGCGTAGTCCGGGTCGTCGCTCGCGACGGCGAGGGTGAGGCCGTCGCCGAGCTCCGCCGTCAGCAGGGCGATGGTCTGCGCCGACGCCGCGGACCGCACGGCCGAGCGCACCGCCGGCGCCGCGCGTCCGCCGCGTAGCAGCAGCCCCTCCGCGTAGGCGCGGAGGGCGAGTTCGTCATCCCTCTCGTCGTCCGCCGGCGAATGGCCGTGGGCCGCGACGAGGCAGCGGCGCTCGACGAAGGTGCGGATGTCGCCGTCGACGGTCTCGAGCCGGTGCGCGACGCGGTCGTCGAGCACGCGCGACAGCGCACGATGGGAGGCGTCGTCGACGCAGTCGCGCTCGTCGTGGGCGGCGATGGCCTCGGCGACGAGCCACGAGACCCCGTCCGTGACCTCGAGGATGCGGTCCACGCACGCCGTCGGGATCGACAGCCGGCGTGTCTCCAGATCATCGAGCACGTCCGAGCGCGAGACGTGCCCCAGGACGATCGCGGGCTGCGTGTGCTCGAGCAGGCGCGCGATGGTGACGGTGGCATCCGTCGTCGGCCAGGGCCTGCTCGCGACGATGAGACCCGCGTCGGGGTCGTCGGCCCGACGGCGCACCGCGGCGAGCAATTCCGGTCGCAGCAGGTGCAGGTCGTCGACGAGGAGCACGTGCGCCGCGGGAAGACGGACGATCTCACCCGCGGTGTCCGGCATCGCCGCGACGTCGCGCTCGCCGGCGGCGAGGGCGTCCTGCAGGCGCTGCAGCAGCGCGGTCTTGCCGGAGCCTGCCGTGCCCACCACCAGCGCACGCGGTGCGCGCCCCGCCCGTGAGGCCAGCGCGTCCACGACGGGCCGGAGGCGCCGGGGGAGGCCGGGTGCACCACTGCGAGCGGCCGTGGTGGCCGGGCGATCTGTCGCGAGAAGCATGTCGAACCCTTGCGTGTCGTGTGTCTCTCCCGCTCACTGCGGGATCGGCACGTCCGTTGGTTCGGGGGTCGGGGCGGGCTCGCTCGGGGCGGGATCGGGGGGAGGGTCGCTCGGGGCCGGATCCGCGGGCGGGTCCGCGGGCGGATCGGTCGGGGTGGGGTCCGCCGGCGGGTCGGTCGGCGTCGGATCCGCGGGCGGGTCGCTGGGCGTCGGGTCCGCGGGCGGGTCGGACGGAGTGGGATCGGCGGGCGGATCCGTCGGCGTCGGATCGGACGGCGGATCGCTCGGCGGCGGGCCGGTGGGTGGATCGTCCGCCGTCGACCCGCCGGGAGTGGTGCTCGTCGAAGGGCTGGTCGACGCGGAGTTCGAGCCCGACCCCGAGCCCGACCCCGAACCGGACCCTGAGCCCGATCCCGAACCGGAGCCCGACGACGGCGACGCGGCCTTCGCGGCCTGGCTCGGGCTGGTGGCGGGGGTGCGTGCGTCCGACTCCGCCATCGCCTTGGTCGCGGTCGCCTTGCGGGGGTTCGCCGTCTTCGGCGCGGGCGTGGTGGTCTTCTCCTCGACCGGCGCGGCGGCGTGCTCGGTGAGGGGCGCCGCGGCCGACACCGGTGCCGCCTTCGGCAGCGCGGCGGGCGGGGCCGACGACGGCTCCTCCTCGTCCGCGGTGCTGCTGGGCGCTGGGCGCGGGTCGTCCGCGTCGGCGAGCGACCCGGCGGCCATCGTGCCGGCGAAGACGAGCCCGCCCGCCACCGCCACCGCGGCGGCGCTGATCAGCAGCGACAGTCCGCGCTTCGCCGCGTGCTCCGGTCGCGCTGCGGCACCGACTGCGCGCGGCGGAAGCAGATCGAGCCCGCGTGCGGCCTGCGACACGAGGTCGTCGAACGTCGCCGGCGTCTCCGGAACGACGGCGAGCGCGCGCTCCTCGAGGCGTGCGAGCGCCGTGCGCGCGGCGCCGAGCGAGATGGACGCCTTCGGATCGGCATCGATCGCCACGGGACGGTCGAATCTCTCGGACAGTCGCTGAGCGACCAGCGGGATGCGCGACGAGCCGCCGATGAGCACGAGCGCCGCGAGCTGACCGGGCGCGAGATCCGCCGAGTCGATCGTCCGCTCCAGGGCGTCCACCGTGCGCTCCAGCGCCGGCTCGATCATCGCCTCGAACTCGGCCCGCGTCACCCGGATGCTCGAACGTGCGCCTCCGACGAACACCGGGATCACGGCATCCGAGTCGAAGGAGAGTGCCTCCTTCGCCTCGACGCAGTCGCGTCGCAGCTGCTGCAGGGCGAGGCGGGTGTCCGCGTCGTCGAGTGACAGCGCGCTCGCCGCGAGGCCCGAGACCGTGAGCGCGTGGCGCAGCACGGCGTCGTCGAAGTCGGCGCCGCCGAGGTCGTCGATGCCTGCGGCCTCGCCGCGCACCGCGAACGACGACCCGGCACCCTGCTGGAGGACGACGGCGTCGAACGTCCCGCCGCCCAGGTCGTAGACCGCCAGCGCCTGGCCGACAGCGAGCGGGTGCGTCGCGCCGTAGTGGCGGGCCGCGGCCTCCGGCTCGGGGATGAGCTCGACGTCGCGGATGCCGAGACCGCCGAGCGATTGCGTGACCAGGGCGAGCCGGTGCGGTCCCCACGCCGTCGGATGCGTCAGCGCGATCGCCGCCGGGGGAGCGCCCTCGCGCTCGGTCACGGTCTGCACGACCGCGGCGAAGGCGCGCGCGAAGAGGTCCTCGGATCTGAGCGAGCGTCCCCCCACCGCGATCGGGACGTCGTCGCCCACGCCGCGTTTGAACTCGCGGATGAGGCGTTCGGGCTGACTCAGGCCGCGGCGCTCGCCGGCGTCGGCGAACAGGAGGTCTCCGTCGTCCGTGACGAAGGCGACGGAGGCGACGTTGTCGCCTCTTCGGCCCAACGGCACAGGTGTGACCGTCGCTTGGCCGCTGGATCCGGTTCGGGCCGTCGCGGCGGCCGTTCTGCTCGTGCCGACATCGACCGCGAGTGCGTACTCATGCGAAACCATCGCTGAAACTCCCCCAAAGAGTTCAGGACGAGTCTCCCCCCGCGACTGGTCTACCACCGCAGACAGTCGAGCGCGAGGGGATGCCCGCAAAACGAAGACACATTCACGGAGTCGCCCGGCGCGGTTCTGATACATCCGCGTGCGAATCGGTGTCCGGTTCGGCGCAACGGCGGGGCGCAGCATCCGTGTGACGACTCATTGGCACTCACGTTGCATGAGTGCCAGCCGGTTGCCTAGACTGACGTAAGCACTCTCAACGTCAGAGTGCTAACGAGTCTTAGTCTCAAGAAAGAAGAGGTAGACCGTGTCGGTTTCCATCAAGCCGCTCGAGGACCGCATCGTCATCAAGCAGGTCGAGGCTGAGCAGACCACGTCCAGCGGTCTGGTCATCCCCGACACCGCCAAGGAGAAGCCCCAGGAGGGCGAGGTCGTGGCGGTGGGCCCGGGTCGTATCGACGACAACGGCAACCGCATCCCGCTCGACGTCGCCGTCGGCGACCGCGTGATCTACAGCAAGTACGGCGGGACCGAGGTCAAGTTCGGCGGCGACGAGTTCCTCGTCCTGTCGGCTCGCGACGTCCTCGCGGTCGTCGTTCGCTGAGTTCCGCGCACTGCGCGTACCGAAAGGGTCGGATGCTTCGGCATCCGGCCCTTTCGTCGTCCGCGCTGGTCGGAATCGCGTGACGGACGACGGAAACCGGATGCCGCGGCCCTTGGCCTGCGGGCCGTGCCGCGACGGGGCGGGCGTAGGCTGACTCGGTGAGTCACGAGCAGTCTTCCCTTCCCGATCGCGACGTGGTGGACGGACTCGACGACTCGACGGCGCTCGACCTGGGCGTCACCACCGGGACCCGCAGTGCTGTGTCCGATGCGGCCGAGGCCCGGGAGCGCCGGCTCGGCGGGGTCTTCACGTTCTCCGCGTACCTGCTGTGGGGCTTCCTGCCGCTGTACTTCCTGCTCCTCGCGCCCACCGGGCCGTGGGAGATCGTGGCGTGGCGCATCCTGCTCTCACTGGTCTTCTGCGCGCTCCTGCTCACGGTGACCCGCACGTGGCCGCGACTCGCGGGGATCTTCCGGCAGCCGAGGGTGCTCGGCCTCACGGTGGTCGCGGGCCTCTTGATCTACGTCAACTGGCAGGTGTTCATCTACGGGGCCTTGAACGGTCACGTGATCGAGACCAGCCTGGGCTACTTCATCAACCCGATCGCGACGGTGCTGCTCGCCGTGCTCGTGCTGCGCGAGCGGCTGCGGCCGACGCAGTGGGTCGCCATAGGCATCGCCGCGGCGGCGGTCGCGGTGATCGTGATCGGCTACCGCGCCTTCCCGTGGATCGCACTCACGCTCGCAGCGTCCTTCGGCGTCTACGGCCTCGTGAAGAAGAAGGTCGGCCCGTCGGTCGACGCCGTGAGCGGGCTGACCCTCGAGACGCTGTGGCTCACGCCGATCGCAGTCGTCGTGCTCGTGATCGTCGGCGCGACCGAGGGGCTCACGATGGGCGCGGACGGCTGGCAGCACACGCTGCTCCTCAGCCTGACCGGTGTCATCACCGCGGTGCCGCTGCTGCTCTTCGCCGCGGGTGCGCGCCGCGTCTCGCTCACGACCATCGGGCTGCTGCAGTTCGTCGCGCCGGTCCTGCAGTTCCTCGTGGGCTGGCTCTGGCTCGGCGAGCCGATGCCGCTCGAGCGCTGGATCGGCTTCGGCCTGGTGTGGGTGGCGCTCGTCGTCCTCACGGTCGATTCGCTCATCCACGCCCGCCGCAGCCGGGTCGCGGCCTGACGCTCAGCGCACCAGGCGGGCGATGGCCTGCGTGGCCTCGGTGATCTTGGCGTCGGCCTCGGCGCCGCCCAGGCGGGCGGCATCCACCACGCAGTGGCGCAGGTGGTCGTCCAGCAGACCCACGGCGACGGCTTCGAGTGCGGAGGTCAGCGCGCTGATCTGCGTGAGGATGTCGATGCAGTACTTCTCGTCCTCGACCATCTTGTGGATGCCGCGGGCCTGCCCCTCGATGCGCTTCAGGCGATTGAGGTACTTGTCCTTGTCGGTGATGTAGCCGTGGTGGGCGTGATCGCCGGCGTGCGTGTGCTCAGCGGAGTGCTCGAGAGCGGTGTCGGTCATGTCGGACTCCTTCAACGGTGAGCGGTCGAGAGGCTGCGGCCCTTCGACGGGCTCAGGGACCGGGAACGGCCTCGGGGCCGGGAACGGCCCTGGGGCCGGGATTGGCTTTGGAAGCGACGCAGGCGCAGGCTGTTGCCCACGACGAAAACGCTCGAGAACGCCATCGCCGCTCCGGCGATCATAGGGTTCAAGAGGCCCAGCGCCGCCAACGGGATCGCGGCGACGTTGTACGCGAAGGCCCAGAACAGGTTGACCTTGATCGTGCCGAGGGTCGCGCGCGAGAGTCGGATCGCGTCGGCCGCGCTGCGCAGGTCCCCGCGGACGAGGGTGATGTCGGACGCCTCGATCGCCGCATCCGTCCCGGTTCCCATCGCGAGGCCGAGGTCGGCCTGTGCGAGGGCGGCGGCGTCGTTCACGCCGTCGCCGACCATCGCGACGACGCGGCCCTCGTTCTGGAGCTCGGTCACGACGGCGACCTTGTCCTGCGGAAGCACCTCGGCGATCACGCGCTCGATGCCGACCTCGTCGGCGATGGCCTGTGCCGCGGCGGCGTTGTCTCCCGTGAGGAGCACGGGCGCGAGGCCGAGGGCCTTGAGCTGCCGCACCGCCTCGCGGCTGGTGGGCTTGACCTGGTCGGCGACGACGAGGAGGCCGTGCACCGCGCCGTCCCAGGCGGCGAGGACCGGGGTGCGGCCCAGCGCCTCGGCGGCGGCCTTCGCGACGGCGAGGTCGTCGGGGAGGGTCAGCGCCCAGTCGGCGAGCAGGGCCTCGCGGCCGACGAGCACCGCGTGCCCCTCGACGACGCCCGAGACGCCCTTGCCGGGCACGCTCTGGAACGACTCGACCGGCGGCAGGTCTCCGGCTTCGGCGGTCGCGGCGCGGGCGATCGCCTGCGCGATCGGGTGCTCGGAGGCGTGCTCCAGAGCGCCCGCGAGACGCAGCAGCTCGGCGCGGGCCGCGGACGCCTCGTTCGTGTGCGGATCGACTGACCCGGCCACCACGACGTCGATGAGCGACATGCGTCCGCTCGTGACGGTGCCGGTCTTGTCGAGCACGACCGTGTCGACCGTTCGCGTGGACTCGAGCACCTCGGGCCCCTTGATGAGGATGCCGAGCTGCGCGCCCCGGCCGGTGCCGACGAGCAGGGCGGTGGGGGTGGCGAGCCCCAGCGCGCACGGGCACGCGATGATGAGCACCGCGACGGCCGCGGTGAAGGCCATGGAAGCCGGGGCGCCGGAGAGCAGCCAGGCCACGAGCGTGCCGAGCGAGATCAGCAGCACGATCGGGACGAACACGCCCGAGATGCGATCGGCCAGGCGCTGCACCTTGGCCTTGCCCGACTGGGCGTCTTCGACGAGCCGCGCCATCTGGGCGAGCTGCGTGTCGTCGCCGACGCGCGTCGCGCGCACGACCAGCCGGCCGCCCGCGTTGACGGTGGCACCGACGACCGCGTCGCCGGGGGAGACCTCCACGGGGATCGATTCGCCCGTCACCATCGAGGCGTCGACGGCGGAGGTGCCGGAGGTCACGACGCCGTCGGTGGCGATCTTCTCGCCGGGCCGCACGACGAACTCCTCGCCGACGCGGAGGTCGGCGACCGGCACGCGCACCTCGGCGACGCCGTCGCCGGAGGGACGCAGCACCGCGACGTCCTTCGCGCCGATCTCGAGCAGGGCGCGCAGTGCGGCACCCGCCCGGCGCTTCGACCGCTGCTCGAAGTATCGGCCCGCGAGCACGAACGTCGTGACGCCGGCGGCGACCTCGAGGTAGATGTCGCCCGCGCCGTCCTGCGGGGTGACGGACCACTCGAAGGTGTGGGTCATGCCCGGCATGCCCGCGTGGCCGAAGAACAGCGCGTACAGCGACCACAGGAACGCCGCAGAGACGCCGAGCGAGATCAGCGTGTCCATCGTGGCCGCGCCGTGGCGCAGGTTGATCCAGGCGGCACGGTGGAACGGCCACGCACCCCACACCACCACCGGCGCCGCGAGCGCCAGTGACGCCCACTGCCAGTAGGTGAACTGCAGCGCCGGGATCATCGCCAGAAGGATCACCGGCACCGACAGCACGATCGACCCGATGAGTCGCTGCCTCAGGCTCGTGAGCTCGGGGTCGGCGGGCTCTTCGGTGCCGGGCTCGGCGGCCGGCGGCGCGGGGAGTGCGGCGGTGTAGCCGGTCTTCTCCACCTCCTGGATGAGCTCCTGCGGGTCGAGTCCCGCGGGAGCGGTGACGAACGCCTTCTCGGTGGCGTAGTTGACGGATGCCTCGACCCCGTCCATCCGGTTCAGCCGCTTCTCGATCCGCGCGGCGCACGACGCGCACGTCATCCCGCCGATCTCGAGTTCGAACCGGGCGGCGGGGATCGAGGCTGGGCCCACGCGCCCGGAGGCTCCGGGCGACGCGCTAGCGGCGTCTGGAGGGGGCGTGGGGACACTCATGCGCGGACCGCGCTGTAGCCGGCCTCGTCGACGGCTGCGATGACGGCGTCGTCGGCGAGCTCGGCGGCGGAGACGATCCGGAGCGTGCCGGCGGCCGCGCTCACCTGGACGTCCTGGACGCCATCGAGCTTCGACACCTCGCCGCGCACGGACGCCTCGCAGTGCCCGCAGCTCATTCCCGTCACCGTGTACTCGGCCTCAGCCATGACTTCTCCTCTATGGATCGTGGGGGATACCCCTGAGGGGTACCCGATCGCTCCAGTGTATACCCGCAAGGGGTATGGGCGGCCGGCGCCGGACCGGGATTCCGCCCCGGCGCAGTGCGCGAACAGGGTGACGAGTTATCCACAGCAGGGCAACCCGGCGAGCGTCCAGAATTACGGTCCGATCACGGTTTTCAAGCTGTTACAGATCGTTAACGAAAGGCAACATTGCCGACGCTTGACGGCGATTAGGTTTAGTGCACTGGGTCGGCGCCCGAGCCGTTCCCGTTGTAATCGCACAGCAAGGAGCAACATGAGCGTCTTCACCCGCTCGCGCACGACCACCGTCCTCGGTGGCATCGCGCTCATCGGCGCCAGCGCCCTCGTCCTCGCCGGTTGTTCCGGCGGCGGCGGTGGGAGCAGCGAAACCACTCCGCCCACGGAGGAGCGCGACCTCACCATGAAGATCGGCACGATCCTGCCCCAGACGGGCACGCTCGCGTTCCTCGGACCGCCCGAGGAGGCCGGCGTCGGCCTGGCTGCCGCCGACATCAACGACGCCGCCAAGGGCATCACGATCCCCGACATCGTCTGGGGCGACTCCGGCGACACCGACAACAAGGCGTACGCCACCACCATCCAGAAGCTGATCTCCGAGAAGGTCTCGGCCGCCATCGGCGCCGCGTCCTCGGGCGTGACGAAGCTCTTCCTCGACGACGCCGTCGCGGCCGGCATCATCACGTTCTCCCCGGCGAACACCTCGCTGGACTTCACCACGTGGGACGACAACAACCTCTACTGGCGCACGGCCCCGGCCGACACGCTCCAGGGTGAAGTGCTCGGCAACCTCGTCGCCGAGGACGGCCACGAGAACGTCGCGGTCCTGTACCAGAACGACTCGTACGGCACCGGCCTCAACAAGGTGTTCCAGGACACCTTCACGAGCTCGGGCGGCGAGATCGTCGCCGAGCAGTCCTACAACACCGGTGACACGAACTTCGACGCGCAGATCTCCGCGATCCTTGCCTCGAACCCCGACGCCATCGCGCTGATCACGTTCGACGAGATCTACACGATCGGCCCGGCGCTCCTCGCCGCAGGCTACCCCGCCGAGAACCTGTACCTCGTCGACGGCAACCTGAAGAACTTCGGTTCGGACGAGAAGTGGCCGGCCGGCGTGAGCATGGAGGGTGCGAAGGGCACGACCCCCGCGGGTCCGGCTCCCGACACCGAGTTCCAGGGACGCCTCAACGAGTGGTGGACCGGCGAGGGCAACCCCGAGCTGACCGACTTCTCGTACGCCAACGAGGCCTACGACGCCGTCGTGCTGCTCGCGCTCGCGTCGCTGGCCGCGAACTCCACCGACCCGGCCGACATCGCCGGCAAGCTGCAGGAGGTCTCGGGCGGCTCGGGTGACGGCGAGAAGTGCGACAACTTCGCCGACTGCGCCGACATCATCCTCGGCGGCGGCGTCGCGGACTACGACGGCTTCTCGGGCCCGATCACGTTCGACGAGAACGGCGACCCGACCGAGGCCACCATCGGTGTCTTCCAGTACGGTGCCGACAACCTCTACACCCGCATCGACCTGTAAAACAGGCTGACGCAGCGCAGGGCCCCGGAGCGATCCGGGGCCCTGTCGCGTTCCCGGCGTGTGCCCTGCGCCCTCGCCGAGGCCAGGGGGCGCTCCGGGCATGGGCGGCCGCGACACCTCCTTCATCCGTGAGACGACAGTCGGCGGACGAGACCGTGGGGATTCCCCGAGGTCTCGGCCCGCCACTGGGGTCTCAGCGCGGAGGGCGGGTCGACGGCGGGCTCGGCCCCGCGCGGACAGAGAAGAAGGAGGGGACCGGATGCTGCAGCATCCGGTCCCCTCCTTCTTATGAGTTGTAGCGGGTCAGGCCCCGTCGGCGCCGAGGCTGCCGAGGTAGAGGCCGATGACCTTGGGGTCGCTGAGCAGCTCGCGCCCGGTGCCCTCGTAGGCGTCGCGGCCCTGGTCGAGGACGTAGCCGCGGTCGCAGATCTGCAGGCAGCGGCGGGCGTTCTGCTCGACCATGATCGTGGTCACGCCGGCCTTGTTGATGTCGGAGACGCGGATGAAGGCGTCGTCCTGGCGGACGGGCGACAGGCCGGCTGAGGGCTCGTCGAGGAGCAGCACGGACGGGTTCATCATGAGCGCGCGCGACATCGCCACCATCTGGCGCTCACCGCCCGAGAGCGAGCCCGCGCGCTGCTTGAGGCGCTTGCCGAGCTCGGCGAAGATCCCTGTGACGAAGTCGAGCCGCTCGGCGTACGCCTTGGGGCGCTGGTAGAGCCCCATCTGCAGGTTCTCCTCGATGGTGAGCGAGGGGAAGACGTTGTTCGTCTGCGGCACGAAGCCGACGCCGCGCTGCACGAGCTTGTCGGACTTGAGGCCGACGACGCTGGTGCCGTCGACCGTGATCTCGCCGCCGCGCACCTTGACCATGCCGAAGATCGACTTCAGCAGCGTCGACTTTCCGGCGCCGTTCGGGCCGATGATGCCGATCAGCTCGCCCTTGCGGGCGACGAGGTTGGCCCCGTTGATGATGTTGATGCCCGGCAGGTAGCCGGCGGTGAGGTCCTTGACCTCGACGACGATGCGGTCGCTCTTGATCTCGGTGGCGGTGCCGCCGGCGGGTGCGGTGCCGGCCCCATTGCCGGAGCCGGCCCCATTGCCCGAGCCGGACTCGGTCCCTGAGCCGGACCCGGTCCCTGAGCTTGTCGAAGGGTCGGTCACTTGTTCTCCTCCTCGGCCTCGGCGATCGAGGCCTCCTCGGCCTCCTTGATCTCCTCGAGCAGCTCCTCCGCCGACGCGTCGAGTTCGCCGGCCACGCGCCCGGTCACGACACCGAGGTCGACGTCCTGGTGGCTTCCGAGGTAGGCGTCGATCACCGCTGCGTCCTGCATGACGGTGTCGGGCGGGCCTTCGGCCACGACCTTGCCCTCGGCCATGACGACGACCCAGTCGGCGATGTGGCGCACCATGTGCATGTCGTGCTCGACGAAGAGCACGGTCATGCCGAGGTCCTTGAGGTCGAGGATGTGGTCGAGCAGCGACTCGGTGAGTGCCGGGTTGACGCCGGCCATGGGCTCGTCGAGCATCACCAGCGTCGGGTCGCTCATGAGGGCGCGCGCCATCTCGAGGAGCTTGCGCTGGCCACCCGAGAGCGATGCCGCATAGTCATCGGACTTGGCGTCGAGCTTGAACCGCGTGAGCAGCTCCATCGCCTTGTCTTCGATGTCGTTGTCCTGTTTGCGCCAGATCGCCGGGACGATGCTGGCGAACAGGCTCTCGCCTCGCTGGCCGGTGGCGCCGAGCTTCATGTTCTCGAGCACCGTGAGCAGCGACAGGGCCTTGGTGAGCTGGAACGTGCGGACCTGACCCATGCGGGCGACCTTGAACGACGGGATGCCCGACAGGTTCTGCCCGTCGAAGCTCCACGTTCCCGAGTTCGGCTTGTCGAAGCCGCACAGCAGGTTGAAGAGCGTCGTCTTGCCGGCGCCGTTCGGGCCGATGAGAGCCGTGATCGCGTTCCGCGGGATCTCGAGGTGCTCGACGTCGACGGCGGTCAGGCCGCCGAAGCGGCGGGTGACGTCGTCGATGACGAGGATCGGATCGTTCTTCGCGACGCCGGGGACGGCATCGCCCTTCGCGAGACCCGTGGTCTTCGGGCGACGGATGCTGCCGGTCGCGGTCGTGACCGGGACCACCGGCTCGTCGGCCGGCGGGTTGCTGGGCGGGTTACTTGACAAAGGTCAGCTCCCTCTTGTTTCCGAAGATGCCCTGCGGGCGGAAGATCACGATCAGCATGAGCGCGACGCCGACGAGGATGAACCGCAGCGTCGCCGCCTGCTGTGCGGTCAGCAGCGAGATGATCGGGATGTCGGACTGGGCGAGCACCGGGAGCACGTTGTCGAGGAAGCCCATGATCACCCAGAAGATGACCGACCCCACGACGGGGCCGAACACGGTGGCCGCGCCGCCGAGCAGCAGGATCGTCCAGATGAAGAACGTGAGGCTCGTCGTGTACGTCGCCGGGACCACCGCCGACGGGAGGGCGAACACCACACCGCCGAGGGCGCCGAAGACGCCACCGATCATGAGCGCCTGCATCTTGTACGAGAAGACGTTCTTTCCGAGCGAGCGGACGGCGTCCTCGTCCTCGCGGATGCCCTTCAGTACGCGACCCCACGGGCTGCGCATGATGGCCCACACGAGGTAGACGGCGATCGCAAGCAGGATGATGCCGAAGACGCGCACCCACAGCTGGTCGGCGGTCCACTGCCATGGCCCGAAGCCGTAGATGATCGGCTCGCCGTCGGCGCCGGTCTTCGGGAACGGATTCGCCCCGCGGAAACCGGCATGGTAGCCGCCGAGACCGTCGGCGGAGTTCGTCCACTCGTCGAACAGCTGGGTCGTGAGCAGCAGACGCACGATCTCAGCGGCGGCGATCGTCACGATGGCGAGGTAGTCGGCTCGCAGACGCAGCGTCGGGATACCGAGGATGAGCGCGAAGATCACGGCGGCGACGCAGCCCACCAGGATGCCCGCCCACCAGGGCCAGCCGAAGCTCAGGATCGAGATCGCGTACCCGTAGGCGCCGAGGGCCATGAAGCCGGCCATACCGAAGTTCAGCAGGCCGCCGAATCCGAACTGGACGGCCAGGCCGGTCGCCGCGAGAGCGTACGCGATGGTCTCCGGGCTGAAGACCCAGTAGGCGGTGTTGTTGAAGATCTGTCCCCAGTCCATGACTAACCGAGCCTCTCTTTCCGGCCCAAGATGCCCTGGGGTCTCACCAGCAGGATGATGATCAGCACGGCGAGTGCGCCGACGTACTTCATGTCCGGCGGAATCCACAGCGTCGAGATCTCGACGAGGATGCCGACGATGAGGGCGCCGATGAGAGCGCCGAAGGCCGTTCCGAGCCCGCCGAGGGTCACCGCCGCGAAGATCAGCAGCAGGACCTGCACGCCCATGTCCCATTTCACGCCGGGGCGGAAGTACGCCCACAGCACGCCGGCGATCGCGGCGAGCGAGGCCGCCAGGATCCACACGATGCGGATCACGCGGTCGACGTTGATGCCGGAGGCGGCGGCGAGGCCCGGGTTGTCGCTGATCGCGCGGGTCGCCTTGCCGATGCGGGTGCGCAGCAGCCAGTACGCCACCGCGATGAGCAGGACGATGCTGATCGCCATCGAGGTGACGTCGATCCACGACAGCTTGATCGGGCCGATGACGATGTCGCGCGGGGCGCCGGCTCCCGGCAGCTGGTACGTGCCGCCGCCGATGAAGAACTGGAAGACGTAGCGGCCCGCGAGCGAGAGCCCGATGCTCACGATCATGAGTTGCACGAGACCGAGACCGCGCCGCCGCAGCGGGCGCCAGAGGCCGGCGTCGAGCGCCCAGCCGAGCACGGCGCCCAGCACGATCACGATCGGGATCGTGATGTACATCGGCACCTTGAGCCACACACCGAAGATCAGCGCCATGACGGCGCCGTACGTCAGCATCTCGCCGTGGGCGAAGTTGCTGAGGCCCGTGGTTCCGAAGATGAGCGAGACGCCGACGGCCGCGAGCGCGAGCAGCAGGCCGAAGTTGATGCCGTTCATGAGTCGCTCGATGAGCTGGTCCCAGAACGATGTGGTGACGCGTTCGCCCTCGCCGAGGAAGAGGTTGACGATCTTCGAGCCGGTGAGGCCGAAGCTCACATCGAACGACGCCGTCGTCCCCTGTTTGGGCTGGATGCCCTCCGGCAGCTGCGCCGGGTCGACGATCACGCCGTCGGGGAGAGTGTCCTCGTCGACGGTGAGGACGTACTCCTCTTTCTCCGGCACGTACAGACGCCACTTGCCCTCGGCATCCGTGACGGTCTCGGCCTTGAAGCCGTTGCCTTCGATCGACATCGTCACGCCCTCGACGGGCTCGTCGTTGTACTTGATCACGCCGCCGAAGTAGAAGTCGGTCTGCTCCTGGTCGCCGCCGGGGGTGTCGGGGGCGTCCGCGTGCGCACCGGTGGGTGCGGACAGGAACACCATTCCCGCGGCCAAGAGCAGGCCGAAGATCACGAGGATCCAGCGGCGGCTGTTGATCGTGGTCACAGTCGTAGGACCCACAGAACCTCCAGTTCGGCACACCACGCGGACACCGAAGCTCGGGTCGCATCGGCCGTGATGACGACGCTACGACTGTAATGTGTCGTCACTGTTTCGCCCAAGGTCCCTTGTGGATAAGTGATCCGATCGCAACCGGACAGCGCTCACCGGCTCGCGCGCGCTCGCGCGTGCCGTTATCCCGGGAACAAACGGCGCCCGTGCGCGCTTAGAATCGAGTACGGAGCGTCACGAGCGCACCGGCCGCCGCCGTCCACCCCCAGAGCACGCGCGCGCCCGCGCGAGGAGACCCCCCATGGAGCACAACGACCCCTTCGGCTTCGTCGGACTGACCTACGACGATGTGCTGCTGCTGCCCGGCCACACCGACGTGATCCCCAGCGAAGCCGACACCTCGTCCCGGGTGACGCGACGCATCACCGTCGCGACGCCGCTCATCTCGAGCGCGATGGACACGGTGACGGAGTCGCGCATGGCGATCGCGATCGCCCGCGAAGGCGGTCTCGGGATCATCCACCGCAACCTCGCGATCGAGGACCAGGCGTCGATGGTCGACCGCGTCAAGCGGAGCGAGTCGGGCATGATCACCGACCCCATCACGACCACCCCCGACACCACGATCGAAGAGGTCGACTCGCTCTGCGCGCAGTACCGCATCTCTGGACTTCCGGTCGTCGACGATGAGAACCACCTCGTGGGCATCGTCACGAACCGCGACATGCGCTTCGTGTCGGGCTTCGAGCGTCAGACCACCAAGGTGCGCGACGTCATGACCACCGACGGCCTGGTGACCGGCCGCGTGGGCATCAGCGCCGGCGAGGTCATCGCGCTCTTCGCGCAGCACCGCGTCGAGAAGCTCCCGCTCATCGACGAGCACGGCAAGCTCGCGGGCCTCATCACCATCAAGGACTTCGACAAGAGCGAGAAGTACCCCCTCGCCACCAAGGACGAGCAGGGCCGCCTCCGCGTCGGTGCCGCCATCGGCTTCTTCGGCGACGCCTGGCAGCGCGCCGAGGCCCTGCGCGACGCCGGCGTCGACGTCATCGTGGTCGACACCGCCAACGGCCAGTCGCAGGGTGTCATCGACATCGTCCGCCGGATCAAGGCCGACGCGAGCTTCGACCACATCGACGTCATCGGCGGCAACGTCGCGACCCGCGAGGGCGCACAGGCGCTCATCGACGCGGGCGTCGACGCCGTCAAGGTCGGCGTCGGGCCCGGCTCGATCTGCACCACCCGCGTCGTCGCCGGCGTCGGCGTGCCGCAGGTGACCGCGGTGTATGAGGCCTACCTGGCCGCGCGCGAAGCCGGCATCCCGGTGATCGCCGACGGCGGCCTGCAGTACTCGGGCGACATCGCCAAGGCGCTCGTCGCCGGTGCCGACACCGTCATGCTCGGCTCGCTCCTCGCCGGCACCGACGAGTCGCCGGGTGAGATCGTCTTCCAGGGCGGCAAGCAGTTCAAGCAGTACCGCGGCATGGGCTCGCTGGGTGCGATGCAGACCCGCGGCAAGAAGACGTCGTACTCGAAGGACCGCTACTTCCAGGCAGACGTCCCCACCGACGACAAGCTCATCCCCGAGGGCATCGAGGGCCAGGTCGCCTACCGCGGTCCGGTCTCGGCCGTCGCCTACCAGCTCGTCGGCGGTCTGCGCCAGTCGATGTTCTACGTCGGCGCCCGCACGATCGACGAGCTCAAGGCCAAGGGCAAGTTCGTCCGCATCACCGCGGCCGGCCTCAAGGAGTCGCACCCGCACGACGTCCAGATCGTCGTCGAGGCCCCCAACTACAAGAAGTAGCCCGCTTCACAAACGGATGCCTCGGCCCCGCGCGCTGCGCAGGGTCGAGGCATCCGTCGTTCCCGGTGAGCGTGGTCAGGGGAGGCGGAAGGGCTCCGCGGCCCGGGCGGCGTCGTCGGTCGCGAGGTCGGCGAGCACGGAGCCCACGGCCGGCGTGAACTTGAAGCCGTGGCCGGAGAAGCCGGCGCCGACCACGATGCGGCCGCGCCTGTCGAGGAGGAAATCCTGCGAGTCGGTGGACGTGTAGGTGCAGCTGATGGGCTCGGCCGAGCCGGCGTCGAGCCCCGGGAACCACTCGGCCACATAGTCGCGCAGCTGCGCGGCCTGCGCGGCGACCGGGCGGAAGGTGCGGGCGTCGGGATCGACCACAGGGCCGACGAGGTGGAAGCCCACCTTCACGCCCTCGCCCGGCGTCGGCATGCCGTAGACGTTCGCAGGGTACCGCTCGGGCGGCAGGAGATGGTTGAACGAGGGCCACAGCGCATCCGGCGTGATGGGGGCGAAGTGCGCGGGGCTCTCCTCGGTCACGGTCAGCCGGGGGAGCGGGAAGGACGCCGGAAGGATGCCGGGAGTCCAGGCTCCTGAGGTCACCACCACGGTCTCGGCCACGAGGTCGTGGCGCTCGCCGCCGACGTCGACCGTCAGCGCGACGCCGTCGGCGCGCTCGTCGAGCGAGACCACGCGGTGCCCGAAGCGGACGTCGGCTCCGTGGCTTCGCGCGTCCTGCTCGAGCGCTTGGAGGGCCGGGGACGCGCGCACCACCCCGGCGTCGGGCGTGAACAGCACGTCCCCGGTGAACCGCATTCCGCTCCAGCGCCGGGCCGCCTCGTGCGCGGCGAGCACCTCGGCGCGCTCGTCGCGGGCGATGAGCGCGCCGTGCACTTCCGCGACGACGGCGTCGTCGCCGTGGGTCACGAGCCCGTGCAGGCGCAGCAGCGGTTCGCCGGTCGCGCGCGAGAGCTGGTCCCACTCGGCGCGCGCCAGCGTGAGCAGATCGAGGTAGTGGGCGGCGCCGTAGGCGTTGTTGAAGTTGCGGGTGGCGCCGTGCGAGGCGCCGCGGGTGTGTCCCCGTTCGAACCGCTCGAGCGCGACCACGCGATGTCCGCGGCGCGCGAGCTGCCACGTCGTCGCCAGCCCCATGGCACCCGCGCCGACGACGACGTACGGAACATGCTCGGTCACGCGGGCCTCCCAGGTCTCGGATGCCGAGGGGCGCAGCATCCGTCTCCTCCTCCATCCAACCCCAGCACGTGCGGCCGCGAAGCTGCGGTGACCCCGTGTGACGGCAGGCGCTCTGCACCGTGCGTCGCAAGTGTCGCTACCCTGGCGCCATGATCAGGCAGCGGCGGCATCCGGCGGCGACGCAGCGAACGACGCGTCTCGAGGCGTTCACCGACGGGGTCTTCGCCATCGCGGCGACGCTTCTTGTGCTCGACCTCACCCAGCACTCGCTCGGCAAGGTCGAGTCGGACGCAGAGATGTGGGCCGCGCTCGCGGGCATGTACGAGCTGTTCCTGAACTTCGGCCTGAGCTTCGTGCTGCTGTGCCTCATGTGGATGGTGCACGTGCAGCAGTTCGAGCACGTCGCGCGCGTGGATGCGACGACGGTGTGGCTGAACAACGCGCGCCTGCTGTTCATCGTGCTGGTGCCGTTCGCGACCAACCTCACGACCGAGTACTCCGAGTGGCTCGCGGGCCGGCTCGCGATGCCCGTGACGTTCTTCCTCGCGATCCTGTTCAGCTGGCTGCAGTGGGGCTGGGCGGTGCGCCGGCGCGATGTGCTGCTCCCCGACATGACGAAGGACGACGCCATCGCATACGGGCGCAGCTCGCTGAGCGCTCTCATCATCTCGGCGCTCGTCGTGGTGCTCGCGCCGTGGATCGGGTCGATCGCATTCCTGCTGTTCGCTCTCGACGGGCCGTTCACGCGACTCCTGCGCGGAAGGAACGGCTGACGCGCAGCACCCCGGGACGGATGCTCCGTCCCGGGGTGCTGCGCGAGCGCTCAGACGGCGGCGGGCGTCGCCTCTGCCACCTCTGACCCGGCCGCCTCGGCCTGATCCGCCGCGGGGGTCGCAGCATCCGTCGTCCCCTTGCCGGAGGGGAGCCACAGCGCCACGATCGTCGCGGCGAACAGGACGGCCGCACCGGTGAAGACCGCGGGGCGGGCCGCGTCGACGTACATGTCGGGCAGCAGCTCGCCACCGGCGCTCACGAAGATGGCGGTCATCACGGCGGTGCCGAGGGCGACGCCCAGCTCGCGGACGGTGGAGTTCACGCCGGACGCCTTGGCGTGGTCGATGAGCCCGAGTGTCGCGAGCAGCGCCGTCGCCGACGGGGCGAACACCAGCGCCATGCCGACGCCGGCCATGATGAACGGCGCGATCAGCGTCGGGTAGTCGAGGTCGGTGGACATGACGGCGGCGATCCACGTGAGTGCGATGCCCTGCAGGGCGAGACCGAGCACCAGCAGGATGCGCGTCCCGACGCGGGGAGCCAGGATGCCGGCGATCGGGGCGACGATCATGGGCGCGAGCGTCCACGGGGTGGTCTGCACCGCGGCTTCGAGGGGCGTGGATCCCTGCACGACCTGCAGGTACTGGATCAGGATGAACACCGCGCCGAACGTGCCGAAGCTGAACGCGAATCCGACGATGTTGGTGATCGAGAACGAGCGGTCGCGGAAGAGGCGCAGCGGCATGAGGGGCGCCTGCGCGCGGGTCTGCCACCAGAGGAACGCGGCGATGAGCAGCGTGCCGAGCACGATCTCGGCGATGACCCCGATCGAGTCCCAGCCGTCGTCGTTGCCGCGCACGATCGCGTGGACGAGGGCGAGCACACCCGCCGCGGCGAGCAGCGCACCGGGAATGTCGATCCGGGCGCGCGCCCCGAAGTCGTTGTTCAGCACGACGAGCGCGAGGGGGATCGCGATGATCGCGACGGGCACGTTGATCCAGAAGATCGCCTGCCAGTCCCAGCCCTCCATGATCGCCCCGCCGACGAGCGGGCCGACCGCGACGCCGAGGCCCGAGACGCCGCCCCAGATGCCGATCGCGAGGGCGCGCCTGGCCGGTGGCACCGCCCCGCTCAGGAGCGCCAGGGAGAGGGGCATCACGCCCGCGGCGCCCAGACCCTGCACGGCGCGGGCGGCGATGAGCTGACCCGGATCCGTGCTGAGCGCGGCGAGCACCGAGCCCACGCCGAACACGGCGATGCCGATCGCGAAGAGGGTACGGCGGCCGAACCGGTCGCCGAGCGCCGAGGCGATGAGGATCGCGCCGGCGAACGCCAGCGTGTACGCGTTGACGAACCACTGCAGCTCTTCGACGCTCGCGCCCATCTCGCGGTGCAGCACCGGGAGCGCGTTCGTCATGACGAGGTTGTCGAGCGTGGCCATGAACATCGGGAGGGATGCCGCGGCCACCACGAGCGCGAACGGCCGCGTGCGACGGGGGGTCGCGGTGAGGGGTGATTCGGTCATGGAAGGCTCCGGTTGTAATTGGATGATTACCTGTTGGAGATCAATGTAGTAATCGACTGATTACAAAGTCAAGTCATTCGCTGATAACCTTTCGGCATGACATCTCCGGCAGTCGACGAGGCACGGGCCGAGACGGGCAAGCGCCTGTCGTCCGAGGAGCGGCGCCGTCAGATCCTGGTGGCCGCGCTCGCCGTGTTCGGCGCCCGCGGCTACGAGGGCGCGACGACCGATGAGGTGGCCCGCGCCGCCGGCGTCAGTCAGCCGTACGTCGTGCGACTCTTCGGCTCGAAGGAGAACCTGTTCCTCGCGGCGATCGAAGACGCCCTGGCGCGCATGCTCGCCGGCTTCCGGGCGGCGCTCGCCGACGACTCCCCGCACGACCCCGACATCACGCCGGAGAAGGCGGCGGCCAAGCGCATCGGACAGGCCTACGTCGACCTCATCGCGGTGCGCGGCCTCCACCAGACGCTCGCGCACGCCTACCTGCTCGGGAGCCATCCGGTGATCGGCGCGGCCGCGCGCCAGGGCTTCGCGAAGGTCTGGCGGTTCTTCCGCGACGAGATGGGGCTCGACGCCGACGAGTCGCGCGCGTTCATGGCCGAGGGCATGCTCATCTCCACGATGATCGGCCTGCGCATCGTCGACGACTACGGCTCCGACCCGCAGATCACCGAGCTCTTCCGCTCGTGCTTCCCGACCGAGCTGCCCCACGTGCTCGAGGTCCTCCCGCGCGGCACCGACCGCTGGTAGAAGCGGGGGACGGATGCTGCGCCCTGGCCCGCGTCGGGGGCGCGGCGTAGGGTCGGGGGCATGTGCCGGAACATCCACACGCTCCACAACTTCGAGCCCGCAGCCTCGTCCGCCGAGGTCCACGCCGCCGCGCTCCAGTACGTGCGCAAGATCGCGGGCACGACCAAGCCCTCGAAGGCGAACCAGGAGGCCTTCGACCACGCCGTGCACGAGATCGCGCACATCACGCAGCACCTGCTCGACGACCTCGTCGCGGTGACGCCGCCCAAGAACCGCGAGGTCGAGGCCGCCAAGGCGCGTGAGCGCGCGATCCGCTCGGGCAGGTACGCCGCCCCCGCCGCCTGAGCGCTGGGGTAGTCTGGTCGGCTCCCCATCGGACGAACCCGTCCCGCGGAGCAGACAGGGAACACCGTGGGGTACATCGACATCGCCGCCGTCTCGTACGCGCTGCCGGACGGGCGCCCGCTGCTCGACGAGGTCTCGTTCCGCGTGGGCGAGGGGTCGACGACGGCGCTCATCGGCCAGAACGGCGCCGGCAAGACGACGCTGCTGCGCATCATCCGCGGGGAGACTCCGGCGCTCTCCGGTGTCGTGTCGATCGACGGCGGCCTCGGCGTCATGGACCAGTTCGTCGGCCACGGCGAGGCTGGGCAGACGGTTCACGACCTCCTCATCGCCGTCGCTCCGGACCGCGTGCGTCGCGCTGCGCGCGAGCTCGAGGACTCCGAGGCGGCGATCATCGAGCACGACGACCTCGACACGCAGATGCGCTACGCCGGAGCGCTCGCCGACTACGCCGAAGCCGGCGGCTACGAGTACGAGACCGTCTGGGACACGTGCACCACGACGGCACTCGGCATCCCGTTCTCCCGTGCACGGTTCCGCGAGCTCACCACGCTGTCGGGCGGCGAGCAGAAGCGGCTCGCGCTCGAGGCGCTGCTGCGCGGCCCCGACCAGGTGCTGCTGCTCGACGAGCCCGACAACTACCTCGACGTTCCCGGCAAGCGGTGGCTCGAAGAGCGCCTGCGTGAGACGCAGAAGACGGTGCTGCTGGTGTCGCACGACCGCGAGCTGCTGGCCCGTGCGGCCGATCGCATCGTGACCCTCGAAGCGGGCGGCGCGGGGAGCACCGCGTGGGTCCACGGCGGCGGCTTCGGCACCTATCACCGGGCACGGGAGGACCGGATGCTGCGCCTCGACGAGCTGCGCCGCCGCTGGGACGAGCAGCACGTCAAGCTCAAAGAGCTCGTGGCGACCCTCAAGGTCAAGGCCACGGCCAATGACACCTTCACGTCTCGGTATCGCGCGGCTCAGACGCGGCTGCGGAAGTTCGAGGAGGCGGGTCCGCCGCAGGAGCGCCCGAGGGAGCAGGACCTCGACGTGCGCCTGCGCGGCGCGCGCACGGGCCGGCGCGCGGTCGTCGCCGAGCAGCTCGAGCTCACGGGGCTCATGAAGCCGTTCGATCTCGAGGTGTGGTTCGGCGACCGGGTCGCGGTGCTCGGATCGAACGGCTCGGGCAAGTCGCACTTCCTTCGGCTGCTCGCCCGCGGCGGCACCGACCCCGACGGGCGCCTCGGGCATCTCACGACGACGGGCGCGGCACTGGATCCCGTGGCGCACACGGGGCGCGGGATCCTCGGCGCGCGCGTCGTGCCGGGATGGTTCGCGCAGACCCACCGCCACCCCGAGTTCGACGGCAAGACGCTGCTCGACATCCTCCATCGCGGCGAGGACGCCCGCGCCGGGCTGCCCCGCGAGGCTGCGTCGAGCGCGCTCGACCGGTACGGACTCGTCGCCCAGGCCGAGCAGACGTTCGACAGCCTGTCGGGCGGCCAGCAGGCGCGGTTCCAGATCCTGCTGCTCGAGCTCTCGGGCGCGACCCTGCTGCTGCTCGACGAGCCGACCGACAACCTCGACCTCGTCTCGGCCGAAGCATTGCAGGACGCCCTCGCGCGATTCGAGGGCACGGTGCTCGCCGTGACGCACGACCGCTGGCTCGCGAAGTCCTTCGACCGGTTCCTCGTCTTCGGCTCCGACGGGCGCGTCTTCGAGTCCAACGAGCCGGTGTGGGACGAGTCCCGCGTCGCGCGGGCGCGCTGACGCTTTCGAGTCGTGAGAACCCCGGAAGGTAGGCTGGTCGCGTGAGCATGGACATCGAACTCGGCCGGGCCAAGCGGGCGCGTCGCGCCTACACGTTCGACGACATCGCGGTGGTGCCCTCGCGGCGCACGCGCAACCCCGAAGACGTCTCGACCACGTGGACGATCGACGCCTTCAGCTTCGACATCCCGGTGCTGGGTGCCCCGATGGACTCGGTCGTCAGCCCCCGCACGGCGATCATGCTGGGCCAGCTCGGCGGCCTGGGCGTCCTCGACCTCGAGGGCCTGTGGACCCGCTACGACGACCCCGAGCCGCTGCTGGCCGAGATCGCCGGCATGGAGAAGGCCGCCGCGACCCGTCGCATGCAGGAGCTGTACAGCGAGCCCATCAAGCCCGAGCTCGTGCGCGATCGCCTCGCCGAGATCCGCGCGGGCGGTGTCACGGTCGCCGGTTCCCTCACCCCGCAGCGCACCCAGGAGCTGTACGAGACGGTCGTCGCCGCCGGTGTCGACCTCTTCGTGATCCGCGGCACCACGGTCTCGGCCGAGCACGTCTCGAGCGTCGACCAGCCGCTGAACCTCAAGAAGTTCATCTACGACCTCGACGTCCCCGTCATCGTGGGCGGCGCCTCGACGTACACCGCCGCCCTGCACCTCATGCGGACGGGCGCTGCCGGCGTTCTCGTCGGCTTCGGCGGGGGAGCCGCGTCCACCACGCGCGCGACCCTGGGCCTGCACGCCCCGATGGCGACCGCGGTCGCCGACGTCGCCGGCGCGCGCCGCGACTACCTCGACGAGTCGGGCGGCCGCTACGTGCACGTCATCGCGGACGGCGGCGTGGGCACGTCGGGCGACATCGTCAAGGCGATCGCGATGGGCGCCGACGCCGTCATGCTCGGCGTGGCGCTCGCGCGCGCGACGGATGCTCCGGGCCAGGGATTCCACTGGGGACCCGAGGCGCACCACGCCAAGCTTCCGCGCGGCCGCCGCGTGAAGGTCGACCAGGTCGCGTCGCTCGAGGAGATCCTCTACGGCCCCGCGCCGGTCGCCGATGGCACCGCGAACCTCATCGGGGCCCTGCGCAAGTCGATGGCCACGACCGGGTACTCCGACCTCAAGGAGTTCCAGCGGGTCGAGGTCGTCGTCGCGCCGTACGCCGCGGGATGACGGGTGCCATGACCGACCCCGACCCGACGGGAGCGGCTGACCTCGCGCCCGAGGCCTTCCCGCCGACCCTGCGCGAGGTGATGCTGCGCCCGCGATGGATCGGGATGCTGCTGCTCTGCCTCGTCGTCGCGGGCGTGTTCGCGTGGCTGGGGCAGTGGCAGCTCGGTCGTGCGGTGACGACGAACCCGGTGCCGCCGGGAGCGACCGAAGAGGTGCAGCCCCTGGCCGACGTCGCCCTGCCGGGCGAGTACCTGCCGGAGCCGCTCGTCGGCCAGCGCGTGGAGACCCGCGGAAGTTGGGTCCCCGAGGACTTCATCGTCGTCGAGTCGCGCTACAACGACGGCGCCGAGGGCTACTGGGTGACCGGGCAGCTGCGCATCGACCCCGACGTGAGCGCGACGGTCGGCCCGACCTCGGTCGCCGTGGCGCTCGGGTGGGCGGCCACCGAAGAGGATGCGCGCGCGGCCATCGAGCAGCTCGAGGACGCAGCATCCGCCGGTGAGACCGTCGAGGTGACAGGACGCCTGATCTCGGACGAGGGGCCGCTGCTCCCGCCTCGTGGTGCGGACCCGCAGACGCTGACGCGCATGTCGCCCGCGGCCCTGCTCGGTCAGTGGCACGACACCGATGCGCTCTTCGTGTACCGCCCGTACATCGCCTCCGTGGATGCCGTCGCCGGGCTCGATGCGATCTCGTCGCCGGCACCGGTGGAGGGCTCGGGGATCAACTGGCTCAACATCTTCTACGCGGTCGAGTGGGCCGTGTTCGCCGGCTTCGCCTTCTACCTCTGGTACCGCCTCGCGAAGGACGCGTGGGAGAAGGAGGTCGAGGACTTCGAGGACGACCGCCGCGAGCCGGAAGGCGACCCCGAGCCCGCGACATCCTGAACCCGGACCAACAATTCCGTGGCTGCGAGGGGAATCCTCACGGCTTCAGGTGAACGGAATCCGACGGGACGGAGAAGCGCCGAGGGCCCCGCGAGATTCATCCGCGTGAATGTTTCGCGCGCGGGTGAACACTCGGGGAAGAGCCGGGGAACCGCCCGGATTCGGGCTCGCCGCTTCGCAAGACTCGCCTCGGGCCCGCCATATGGCGGGCCTGCGCCTTGCGCGCCGACCGAGCCGGCCTGCCGGCTCCTTCGAGAGGTGATCACGCGTGCCCCGAAACGCTCGCCCCGCACTGATCACGGCAGGTGCCCTTGCCGTGGCCGTGGGTCTCAGCACGATGGGTGGAGGTGTGGCCGTCGCAGCAGGTGGCGGCCTCGCACCGCCTGCCGTCACCCCCGCGACCGTCCACAAGCCCACCGCCGTGCCCGACCGGGTCATCCTGACGCCGACGACCACGCCCACGACCAGCCAGTCGGTCACGTGGCGGACGTCGGAGGCGGTGACGTCGCCGCAGGTGCAGTGGGCGCTGAGCGGCCCGAGCCTGGTCTCCGGTGCGCAGACGCTCGCAGCGTCCACGAACACCGAGTTCGTCGCGAACCTCGGCTACAAGATCGCGCACCACTCCGCGACCATCGAAGGACTCGCCGCCGACACCACCTACGTCTACCGCGTGGGCGATGGCGAGACGTGGAGCGAATGGCTCGAGTTCACGACCGCCGCCGACGCGGTGGGCGGTTTCAGCTTCCTGGTGCAGGGCGACGCCCAGAACGACAACAAGGCGTACACGTCGCGCGCCTTCCGCGCGGCGTTCGAGGCGCGGCCGTACGCGCGTGCCGTCGTGCACGCCGGCGATCTGATCGACACCGAGACGAGCGACGCCGAGTGGGGTGAATGGCATGAGGCCGCCGCGTTCTCGAACCAGTACCTCAACGTGATCGCGTCGACGGGCAACCACGAGTACTACCCCGGCCCCGACCTCTCGCGGTACTGGGGTGCGCAGTTCGAGTACCCGAAGAACGGCCCGGCCGACCAGCCGACCCTCGCCGAGACGGTGTACTACACCGACTACCAGGGCGTGCGATTCATCAGCCTCGACAGTACGCAGGCCATGGGCACACAGTCGCGCGCAGCGCAGACCGCGTGGCTCGAGCAGGTGCTCGCCGACAACCCGAACCCGTGGACGGTGGTCAGCTTCCACCACCCGGTGTTCTCGGTCACCAGCGGCCGCGACAACGCGCAGCTGCGCGAGTCGTGGCTTCCGGTCTTCGAGGAGTACGACGTCGACCTCGTCGTTCAGGGCCACGACCACGCCTACGGTCGCGGCAACCTCGTCGCGAACGAGGAGAACCTCCCGGACGGCGCCGACCCGGCGACCAGTCACACCGGACCGGTCTACCTCGTCAGCGTCGCGGGACCGAAGATGTACGTTCCCGATCCCGAAGGCGACAACAACTGGACCAGCAACGGCGCCGACCTGCGGGTCATGGGGCGCGACGTCCAGCTGTTCCAGACGGTCGATGTGACCGACGACGGCCGCATGCACGTCGAAGCGCGTACGGTCGACGGCGCACTGTTCGACGCGTTCACGATCACCAGGGGCCCAGGCGGCGACAAGCTCGTCACGGACGACACGCTGTGGGCCGGCGGCCCCGGTTCGAGCCGCGACGGCGTCGCCCCGCCGGCGCTGCCGACGGACCCGACCGACCCCACCGACCCGACGGACCCGACGGATCCCACCGACCCGACGGACCCGACGGACCCGACGGACCCCGATCAGCCCACGCTCACGCTGAGTGACACCACCGTCGCACCCGGGGACACCCTGACGCTCACCGCGACCGGGTTCCTCGCCGACGAGCGCGTCTCGATCGAGTTGCACTCGACGCCGGTCACCCTCGCGCTCTCCACCGCGACCGACGCGGGTGCGGTCGCTGCGACCGTGACGATCCCGCAGGACACGACTCCGGGCGAGCACACGATCGTGCTGACGGGACTCGAGTCCGACCGCACCGTGAGCGTCGACATCATCGTGACCCGCCCGGCGGGAAGCGGCGCGGCCCAGCTCGCCACCACCGGCACGGAACTGCCGATCGCGCTCATCGCACTCGGCGGCCTCCTCGCCGCCGGCGGCGGCGTCCTCATCACCCGCACCGTCCTCCGCAACCGAAAGGCCTCCTGAGCCATGGCTCGTCATCGCACACCCCGGCGTCTGCTCGCCGGCGGTCTCGCCCTCGGCGTGATCGCGGCCGGCGTGCTCGTCGCAGCGCCTGCGCACGCGGCATCCGTCCCCGCCGCGGAGCGGTACGCCGCCTCGCGCGTGCCCGACCGCATCACGCTCACCCCCGGTGAGGACCCGACCACGCAGCAGGTCGTCGCGTGGCGCACGTCCACCGACGTCACGGACGGCATCATCGAGTTCCGCACGCTCACCCCGGCTCCGTACCCGGGCGGTGTACAGCAACTCGTCGCACAGGAGCGCACCGAGCAGACGACCGATCTCGGCTACACGCAGGCGGTGCACACCGCGACACTGTCGGGGCTGCTCCCCGGCGTCGCGTACATGTACCGCGTCGGCGACGGCACGAACTTCAGCGAGTGGCAGGACTTCGAGACGGCGTCCGCCACCGCGGACAAGTTCTCGTTCGTGTACCTCGGCGACATCCAGAACGGCATCTCGAGCGACGCCTCGCGCGTGATCCGCAACGCGTTCCGCGACCGCCCCAACGCCGACCTCGTGCTGCAGATCGGCGACCTGGTGGACGACGCCGAGTCCGACGCGCAGTGGGGCGAGCTCTACGACGCGTTCTCGTACACGCTGGGCACGCAGAACATGCTCACGACGCCCGGCAACCACGAGTACGAAGGCGGCCTCTCGGAGCAGTGGCAGAGCCAGTTCACGTTCCCCGACAACGGGCCCGAGGGTGAGGGCGGGGTGTACGACGAGCTCGACGGCACCGTCTACTACACCGACCACGAGGGCGTGCGCTTCATCTCGCTCAACAGCAACATCGTCGACACCGAGGGGCTGACAGTCCAGGCGGAGTGGCTCGAGGGCGTGCTCGACGACAATCCGTCCGAGTGGACGGTGGTGTTCTTCCATCACCCCGTGTATTCGCTCGACGAGGGTCGCAACAACCTCGGCATCCGCCAGACGTGGGGGCCGATCTTCGAGGAGCACGGCGTCGACCTCGTCCTCACCGGGCATGACCACGCCTACGGTCGCGGCAACACCCTCGCGAGCGAGGCCGACCTGCCGGCCGGCGCAGATCCCGAGCTGAGCCACACCGGCACGGTGTACGTCACCTCGAGCGTCGGGTCGAAGTTCTACGAGGCGGGTCCCCGGCACTGGAACGAGAACGACGCGCACCTGCGCCGCCTCGTGACCGGGATGCAGACCTACCAGGTCGTCGACGTCGCCTCCGGCACGCTGCGCTTCGAGTCGCGGACGGCCGACGGCTCGTTCCTGGACGGCTTCACGATCACCAAGAAGGACGGCCAGAAGCTCGTCGTCGACGGTGTCGAGCCGCAGGTGATCGACCCGGGCACACCGTCGCCGTGCCTCGGCTGCGAGCCCGGCGGTCCCGACCCCACCGACCCGACAGACCCGACCGATCCGGCGGGAGACTTCGACTACGAGCAGACCGCCCAGCTCGACGCCGTGATGCCGAACAGCTTCGGCGGCGCGCACACCGCGGCCCTGCCGGCGGGTGTGGCATACCACGAGGCGAGGGATGTGCTGTACCTGGGCGACCAGAACAGCCGGAAGGTCTTCGAGATCGACCCCGACACGGATGAAGTGCTGCGTGAGATGACGCTGCCCGAGAACATCCGCGACCTCGGCGTCGACGAAGAGAACGAACTGCTCTACGTCGGCCAGCAGAACCGCAACTGGGTCGTGGTGTCGATCGCCGACGCCACGTTCGGCGAGGTGGTGCGCGGTTCGTACCCGGTGATCGAGTCCAACCGCTCGATCGACGTCGACCCGGTCAACGACTACGTCTACGTGGCCGTGCCGGCGCGCGGCGTCGAGGTTTTCCGTGCCTCGACGGGCGAGTCGCTCGGTGTCATCAACGGCACGGCGGATGCCTACTACGTGGCCGCCGACCCGGAGACGGGCTGGATCGTGACGACGTCGTTCACGGATGTCGAGGGCAACCCCGGCATCCAGGCGTTCGACGCGAAGAACGGGTTCGCCAAGAAGTGGGAGAAGGCCGTCCGCCCGAACGCCCGTCAGCTCGACATCGACAGCACGAATGGCCTGCTCTACATCGGCTACACCGGCACGTCGGCCGATCGCGGCGGCTTCTCGGTGCACTCGCTGGCGACCGGGGCGCTGCTGGTCGACAAGGTCGGCCCGCAGTTCGGCAAGGACGGCTACGGCATCGCGGTCGACGAGGAGCAGGAGCGCGTGTACGTCGCGAACCGCGACTTCCGTCTCAACCCTCCGGGGGAGGAGCTCGAGCCGTTCGCCGTCACCGAGAGCACGCGCATCGACACCGAGGACCCGACCGACCCGGCCGAGTCGTTCGTCTACGAGCAGCTCGGTCACCTCGAGTCGGTGATGCCCAACGCCGTCGGCGGCGCCCACACGGCCGCCCTCCCGGCGGGCGTGGCCTACGACCAGAGCCGAGACCTGCTGTACCTCGGTGACCAGAACAGCCGGAAGGTCTTCGAGATCGACCCCGACACGGATGAAGTGCTGCGTGAGATGACGCTGCCCGAGAACATCCGCGATCTGGGCATCGACGAAGAGCGTCAGCTGCTCTACGTGGGTCAGCAGAACCGCAACTGGGTGGTCGTCTCCACGGCCGACGCCACGTTCGGCGAGGTGGTGCGCGGTTCGTACCCGGTGATCGAGTCCAACCGCTCGATCGACGTCGACCCGGTCAACGACTGCGTCTACGTGGCCGTGCCGGCGCGCGGCGTCGAGGTTTTCCGTGCCTCGACGGGCGAGTCGCTCGGTGTCATCAACGGCACCGCCGACGCGTATTACGTCGCTGCCGACCCGGAGACGGGCTGGATGGTGACGACGTCGTTCACGGATGTCGAGGGCAACGCCGGCATCCAGGCGTTCGACGCGAAGAACGGGTTCGTGAAGAAGTGGGAGAAAGCGGTGCGTCCGAACGCCCGTCAGCTCGACATCGACAGCACGAATGGCCTGCTCTACATCGGCTACACCGGCACGTCGGCCGATCGCGGCGGCTTCTCGGTGCACGCGCTCGAGACCGGCGAGCAGCTCGTCGACCAGGTCGGCCCGCAGTTCGGCAAGGACGGCTACGGCATCGTCGTGGACGAGGAGCGTCAGCGCGTCTTCGTCGCGAACCGCGACTTCCGCCTCAACCCGCCCGGCGAGGAGCTCGCCCCGAAGGCCGTCACGGTCAGCATCCGCGTGGCGGACCCGACCGATCCGACGGACCCGACCGATCCGACGGACCCGACCGATCCCACGGACCCGACGGATCCCGGCGTGGAGCCGTTCACCGCGACGGCGCTGACGGTCTTCCCCGCGGGCGCGACCGAGCTCGACCCCGATATCAAGCCCGTCGGCTCAGCGGTCGACCCGGCCACCGGCCTGGTCTACGTGGCGAACGAGATGCGCCCCGCGCGGGTGCATGTCGTCGACCCGAAGACCGACACGGTCGTCCGGGTGCTGTCGGCGCCCACGCTCGACCCGGCCCAGGACGGGCTGCGCGACATCGCGTTCGACTCGGCCAGCGGCAACCTGACCGTCGGGTTCGGCGACAGCTGGGTGGTGATGGATGCCGAGACCGGCGCCAAGGTCTCGGGACCGCTGTCGTTCGGTCCGGGTGGCGTGCGCGGCATGGACATCGACCCCGCCGGGGACCGCGTGTTCGGCGCGCTGCGTCAGTCGGGCTTCGAGGTGCGCAAAGCCTCGACGGGCGAGCTCATCACGCTCGTCGAAGGCCCCGCCGACGGCGGAGCCTGGCGCTCGCACGGCATCGCATACGACGCCGCGAACGATCTGATCTACGTCAGCAACAGCGACGCGGCCGGCTCGACCGAGGGCATCCGCGTGTACCGCGGATCGGACTACACCCTCGTCGACCGCCTCGCCTACGCGAACGCGGACTTCCGCTCCATCGCCGTCGACCCCGCCGCCGACACTGTCGTGGTCGGTCATCAGGGGATCATCTTCGACAACTCGGGGGTGTCGGTCTACACCGGCGACCTCGCGCTGGTCGAGCGCCTGGAGGAGAACCGCTACGGCAACAAGGTGTACGGCGTCTCGATCGATCCGACGACGCACGCGCTGTACGTCTCGGCGCGTGACCGCTATCCGGTCGGGCTGATCCAGGTGACCTTGCCCGAGTGACGATGACGGATGCTGCGGCCCCGGGCCGCAGCATCCGGGACCGCCCTCTGCCGAGCCGGGGGAGGGCGGTTCCGCGTCGCACGCCTGCGGGAAACGCCCCGGAACCCCGCGGGTAGACTGGGGGTCATGCCCCGCGCCCCGAAGCTCGCTTCCTTTCCGGCGATCCGCGGAGCCCTGAAGCTCTACCAGGTGTGCTCGATCATCACGGGCACGATGCTGCTGCTGCTCGTCGCCGAGATGATCATCAAGTACGTCGTCGGCTACGAGCTGTTCCTCGGTGGTTCCGGCGGGTTCCTGTGGTTCGCCCCCGTCGTCGAGACGGCCTCGGGCCTCGAGTCGACCGGTGACGGGTTCAACCTGTCGCTCGGCATCCTCGTCGCCCACGGCTGGTTCTACGTCGTCTACCTGATCTCGTGCTTCCGCGTGTGGAGCCTCATGCGCTGGAACCTCCTGCGCCTGGGCATGCTCGCCGCCGGCGGTATCGTGCCCCTGCTGTCGTTCTTCATGGAGGCGCGCGTCGGCCGCGACGTCAAGACCTACCTGGCCGAGCGTGAGGCAGCGGAGCTGCACTCCCAGGCCGCGCACTCGACCCTCACCCACTCGATCCCGACGGAGAACAAGCGTTGACCGCACAGACCGAGACTTCCCAGCGTCCCGTCCTCGTCGTCGACTTCGGCGCCCAGTATGCGCAGCTGATCGCGCGCCGCGTCCGCGAGGCCGGCGTGTACAGCGAGATCGTGCCGCACACGGCGACGGCCGCTGACATCGCGGCGAAGAACCCGGTCGGCATCATCCTCTCGGGCGGCCCGTCGTCGGTCTACGAAGAGGGTGCGCCGGCACTCGACACCGGCGTCTTCGATCTCGGCGTGCCGACGCTCGGCATCTGCTACGGCTTCCAGGTCATGGCGCAGGCGCTCGGCGGCGAGGTGGCCAACACCGGACTCCGTGAGTACGGAGCGACGGATGCTGCGGTCACGGGCGACGGCGGTGTGCTGCTCGGCGGTCAGCCGGCCGAGCAGAACGTGTGGATGAGCCACGGCGACCAGGTCTCGCGCGCCCCCGAAGGCTTCGACGTGCTCGCCTCGACCGGCGCGACCCCGGTGGCCGCCTTCGGCAGCGACGAGCGTCGCTTCTACGGCGTGCAGTGGCACCCCGAGGTCAAGCACTCCGACCACGGGCAGAACGTCATCGAGAACTTCCTGCACAAGGCGGCGGGCCTTCCCGCCGACTGGAACAGCGGCAACGTCATCGCCGAGCAGGTCGCGAAGATCCAGGCGCAGGTCGGCTCCGGCCGTGTCATCTGCGGGCTGTCGGGCGGCGTCGACTCCGCCGTGGCCGCAGCGATCGTGCACAAGGCCGTCGGCGACCAGCTCGTCTGCATCTTCGTCGACCACGGACTCCTCCGTAAGGACGAGCGCGAGCAGGTCGAGCAGGACTACGTCGCCTCCACCGGCGTCCGCCTGGTCACCGTCGACGCCCGCGAGCAGTTCCTGAACGCGCTCGCCGGCGTCAGCGACCCCGAGCAGAAGCGCAAGATCATCGGGCGCGAGTTCATCCGCACCTTCGAGGCGGCCGAGAAGGCCCTCGTCGCCGAGGCCGCTGCCGACGGCGAGCCCATCCGCTTCCTCGTCCAGGGCACGCTCTACCCCGACGTCGTCGAGTCCGGCGGCGGCACCGGCACCGCGAACATCAAGTCGCACCACAACGTGGGCGGCCTTCCCGAGGACCTGCAGTTCGAGCTCGTCGAGCCGCTGCGCACCCTGTTCAAGGACGAGGTGCGCGCGATCGGCCGTGAGCTCGGACTCCCGGAGGTCATCGTCGGCCGCCAGCCGTTTCCGGGCCCCGGCCTCGGCATCCGGATCGTGGGTGAGGTCACCGCTGACCGTCTCGAGATTCTGCGCGATGCCGACGCCATCGCCCGCGAAGAGCTGACGAAGGCCGGCCTCGACGGCGAGATCTGGCAGTGCCCGGTCGTGCTGCTCGCCGACGTGCGCTCGGTGGGTGTGCAGGGCGACGGCCGCACCTACGGCCACCCCATCGTGCTGCGTCCCGTCTCGAGCGAAGACGCGATGACCGCCGACTGGACGCGCCTGCCCTACGACGTGCTCTCGAAGATCTCGAACCGCATCACGAACGAGGTGCGCGACGTCAACCGCGTCGTCCTCGACGTGACCTCGAAGCCCCCGGGGACCATCGAGTGGGAGTGATTGTTTGACGGATGCCCCGAACCACACTGGTTCGGGGCATCCGTCGTTTCCGGGCGCGTGGGGAAGGATGGACGAGTGACGGACACTGCTGACTCGCTGCCCGAGGCCGACTACTTCCTGGTCGGCAGCCGGGTGGCGCTGGGACTCGACGGCGGGTTCGCGGTGGCCGTGCCCTCGCGACTGCGCCTGCTCGCGTCGGCAGGGGCGCCCGATCCGCTGCTGCTGAGCGTCGACGGCGGGACCCCCGACGACCACGCCGCGCAGCGGCAGGCGTTCGTCGATGCGGGTCTGCTCGAGAGCACGACCTCGGCCCGCAACCTCTTCGACGACATCGTCGCGGATCCGTCATGGCTCTTCGCCGCCGGCGAGCCCTGCACGGACGGCTCGTTCGAGGGCGAGCAGCGCGTGATCATGGATGCCTCGGGCTCGGCGATCGTGTCGCTCCCGGTGTTCCGCGACAACCCGACGTGGCACCTCACCGACGCCCCGCTCGTCGTGCACGCCCCCGACGGCGACCGCGTGCTGCGCGGGTTCCGCAGCCTCTACGCCGCATGGCTCACCCACCTCGCCGACGAGCGGCGCGCCGAGGCGGGTGACCCCGATCGGCTGCTCGTGGTGATCTTCGAATCACGTCAGATCGGCGAGACGCTCGTCGACTGGGACGACCCGCGCGTGCGTCTCGTCCACACCGTGCACAACTCGCACCTGCCGGAGCCCCACGACGATCCGCAAGCTCCGGTCGTCGGGCTGTGGCAGCGGTGGCTGTCGACGTTCGATCGCTACGACGCGGTGCTGTGGCCGACGGCCGCGCAGCGGGACGAGGTGGCCGCGCGGTTCGGCGACCCCGGCACGTTCCACGTCGTGCCCAACACGATCGAGCTCGGCGCCACACCGCCGGACGCGGCGTCTCGCGATCCGCACCGCGTCGTCATGCTGAACCGCCTCGCCCCGCAGAAGCGCGTCGACCTCGCGATCCGGGCCTGGCAGCAGGTGGCCGAGGTGGTGCCCGAGGCGCGGCTCGACGTGTACGGCGACGGCCCCCTCCGGGACGAGCTGCAGGGGCTGATCGACGAGCTCGGGGTCGCAGCATCCGTGACGCTCCACGGAGCCACCGACCAGCGCGATGCGATCTTCGACCGAGCCGCGCTGTTCGTCACGTCGACGGCGTTCGAAGGCCAGGGCCTGTCGATCGCAGAGGCGCTCGCCCGCGGACTGCCGGTCGTCTCGTTCGACGCCCGGTACGGCCCGCGCGAAGCGATCGCCGACGCGGGGATCGTCGTGCCGCCCGGTGACGTCGACGCCTTCGCGGACGCGATCATCGAGCTTCTGCGCGACGACGACCGCCGTGCCGAACTGGCGTCGCGTGCGCGTGACGCTGCGGCCGCATTCACGGCCGACGCGGTGCGTCCGGCGCTGGTCGCTGCGCTCCGCGCCGCTGTCGACAAGCCCTCGCGCCGCGCCTGAGCTCTCCCCGCACGTTTTGGCGAGTCGCCACAGTCTGCGCCCCGGACGGGTCGATCTTGGCGAGTCGCCGAGATCGGCCGCGGCGAGGGGATCCGCCGTCGGCAGAGCCGCCGGGAGCGGAAACGGATGCTGCGACCCCGGTGGGCGCGCAGGCTGAGGGCATGGCTGACGAAGGCAAGATCCCCCAGTTCGGGGCCGAGGCGCGACGCGAGCTGTTCCACCAGCGCGTGCTCGTGCTCGACGGCCCGCTCGACGACGACAACGGCACCCTGATCGCGACGCAGCTGCTGGCGCTCGCGGCCGAGGACGAGGCATCCGATATCGCCCTCTGGATCCACTCGCCCGGCGGATCGGTGCCCTCGATGCTCGCGATCCGCGACGTGATGAACCTCATCCCCAACGACGTCGCGACGCTCGCGCTCGGTCTCGCGTGCAGTGCGGGGCAGTTCCTGCTGTCGGCGGGGGCGAAGGGCAAGCGGCGCGCGCTGCCGCACGCGCGCATCCTCATGCACCAGGGCTCGGCCGGCATCGGCGGGTCGGCGGTCGAGGTCGAGGTGCAGGCCGACGACCTGCGCCACATGCGCGACACCGTGCTCGGCCTCATCGCCGACGACACCGGGCAGAGCGTCGATCGCGTCTTCGAGGACTCGCTGCACGACCGCTGGTACACCGCAGCCCAGGCGCGGGACTACGGATTCATCGACGGGATCGTCGATTCGTTCGCGCAGGTGGTGCCGCGGCGGCGGCGGCCCGCGGGACTCGGACTCGGCCCGGCGGAGGTGGCGGCATGAGCTCGTACACGATCCCCAACGTGGTGGCGCAGCACCCGCGCGGCGATCGCATCATGGACGTGTACTCGCACCTGCTCGCCGAGCGGGTCGTGTACCTCGGCACGGGCATCGACGCGGGCGTCGCGAACGCGCTCATCGCGCAGCTGCTGCACCTCGACGCCGACAGTCCTGACCGCGACATCCAGCTCTACATCAACTGCGAGGGCGGCGATCCGTCCGCGATGCTCGCGGTGTACGACACGATGCAGCACGTGCGGCCGGACGTCGCCACGACCGTCGTCGGACAGGCGATCGGCGTGGGCGCCGTGATGCTCGCCGCCGGCGCGGCGGGGAAGCGCTCGGTTCTGCCGCACGCCCGCATCGTGCTGCATCAGCCGGCGGGCCAGGGGAGGGGCGCGATCCCCGACCTGATCCTCCAGGCCGACGAGCTCGTGCGCGTGCGCGGCGAGGTGGAGGAGATCCTCGCGAGGCATACCGGACAGGATGCTGCGAAGCTGCGCGCCGACACCGACCGCGACCGTGTCTTCACCGCCGCCGACGCGGTCGCCTACGGCCTATCGGATCAGGTGCTCGACCGGGTCGGGTGAGGGAGCGCTAGTCTCGGTGGCACGGAGGCCGCCATGATCGAGCGAGCGCAATCGCTGCTGGACGAGATCCTCGTGCACGAAGACCCCGTGGCCCGGAATCGGCTCATCACCCTCTGCTATGCCCGGATCGCGCTCGACCTCGCCGACGTCACCGGCCGGACCGACCTGAACTGGTTCGCGTTCGGGGCCTGGGCGAGCGGAACCGCCGGTGCGGCGATCCGCGGCGAGGGCCTTCCCTTCGATCTGGGCACCTCGCGCAACGTCGCCGCCGGAAACCTCGCCATCATCTCCGACATCGCGCCGCCCGCCATCGCCTGGCTGCGCGAGGTGCAGCGAGACGGCGCCGCGACGGATGCCGCACTGGAACGAGCCCTCTCGAACCCGGTCTTCGATGGATCGCCCAAGCTCGCGCACGCCATCGAGTGCTTCCACCGCGCCACGGCGCTGCGGCGCACCGCTGCCGCGGAGGCGCTGCCCGACAAGGAGATCGCCGAGCTGGTGCTTCTCGGGAATCTGCGGATCGGCGAGCACGAGCAGGCGCTCGTCGACGAGTCATCGACCGCGCGATGCCCCTCGGCGGTCCGTTCGGACTGATCACGACCAGATTCATCGCGATCGAGACTCCCGACGGCGAGATCGATGTCGCCTGCGATGTCGTCGCGCCCTCATATCTGACGGGAGCCGTGTACCCCGACGTCCTGCTTCGGCTCGAGAATCCCGACCTGGTCGCCGCCTGCACGGCGTTCGACCAGTCCCGCGACGCCGACACGTCCCGCTCCAACGCCGTCAGCTGGGAGGACTACGACGAGCGCATGGGCTTCATCCTGACGTTCTTCCGGGCGTACCAGCGCGACACGCGATTCTTCGACGTGCCGACACGCTATCTCCCCGGTGATCAGCGGTCGAGGAGCGGGCCGGGCCATGTCTTGCCCGCCCACGGGTCGTAGTCGGCGAGGAGATCCTCCTGCGGCGGCCGCTCGGCCTCGGGCACGTGCTGGAGGTTGACGCGGACGCGATACCAGAGTGAACTCGAGCCGCGCATGCCGTCGATGAGCACGTCGGCGGGGTGCAGCTGCTCCACCACGGCAGCGTGCGTGCTCTTCCAGGTCTCGAGGGCCTGGACCGCCTCGGGCTTCGTCTTGGTGCGCGCGATCTCGATGAGCGGCATCGTCGATTGACGCCGCCCCGAGCCGTCGCCGCCTCGCGGCGGCTTCTCGGCGGGGCCCAGTTCCTCGGCGAGGCGGAGCAGCCCGTCGAGCGTGCCGACCGCGTCGTCGATGCCGGCGTGCGGGTCTCCGAGCTCGGCGTACCGCGCGGGCACCGTGAGCACGGTGAACTCGGCCGGGCGCCGCTCGCGCACCTCGTCCCAGTCCAGCGGGGTGGAGACGCGTGCGTCGGGCAGCGGGCGGATCGAGTACGCGGATGCCACGGTGCGGTCTTTCGCGTTCTGGTTGAAGTCGACGAACACGCTCTCGCCGCGCTCCTCCTTCCACCAGCGGGCGGTCGCGAGTCCGGGCGCGCGGTTCTCGACTTCGCGGGCGAGGGTCTCGGCGGCGAGACGCACCTGCTTGTAGTCCCAATGCGGAGCGATGCGGACGAGGATGTGCATGCCGCGTGAGCCGCTCGTCTTCGGCCAGCCGACGAGTCCGACGTCATCGAGCACCTCGCGGGCGACGAAGGCGACGTCGACGATCTGCGACCAGTCGACACCCGGCATCGGGTCGAGGTCGATGCGCAGCTCGTCGGGGTGGTCGAGGTCTTCGGCGCGGACGGGATGCGGGTTCAGGTCGAGACACCCGAGGTTGACGACCCACGCGAGGCCCGCAGCATCCCGGATCACGGCCTCTTCGGCGGACGTGCCGCGCGCGTACTGCAGAGTCGCCGTGTCGATGAAGTCGGGGTGGTTCTCGGGGACGCGCTTCTGGAAGAACGGCTCCTGGTCGATGCCCCGCGGGAAGCGCTTGAGCACCATGGGGCGGCCGCCCGCGCCGCGGAGTGCGCCGTCGGCGACCGCGAGGTAGTAGCGGACGACGTCGAGCTTGGTGATCCCCGGCTCGGGGAACACGACCTTCGTCGGGCTCGAGATGCGCACTTCGTGCCCGTCGATCTCGAGGATCTCGGCTTCCGACTTCGCGGGCGTCACTCGGCCAGGCTAGCGACGGCCCTGGACATCGACCAGAGGCGCGACGTCACGCGGCGAGGGAGTAGGTGGCGCGGCATCCGACCACCGCGCGCTCGGTCGCACGCGAGCGGAGGTCGTCGACGACGCCCGCGGTCAGTTCGATCAGCGTCACCTCGAGGGCGCCGGCGACCGCGGCGATCATCTCGCTCGACGGTTCCTTGAGACCCCGCTCGATCTCGGACAGGTACTGCGGCGAGACTCCGGCGCGGTCAGCCGTGTCGGAGAGGCGTTCGCCTCGTTCATGGCGGAGAGTGCGCAGCCGCTCACCCAGCGCGTCGCGCCAGAGCGGCTCGGGCTCGCGGGACGGACGCGGTGCCTTCGTCGGCAGCGGGATGATCTCGGCCATGGCGTCACGATAGGACGACGGCGCCGCGCTCCGCGAGCCGTTCCGCTCACAGCAGAAGCGGCGATCCATCCGCGCGGCGGGAGCGCCGTGGCGCCGAATAGAGCAGTCGGCGCGGGAAAACCTGCGTTCTCTGCTCAGCCTGAGAGTTCCCTGTTGACGTTTTGGTTAATCCCACCTAACGTCCACCTCACAACCCTCGCTGTTTTCCCCATACACACGAGAAGGCAGGCTCCCCCTTGTTCCGACGTCCCCTGGCGGTGGTCGGCGCTCTGGCGCTGGCGATCGCAACCCCCACCGCGGCGATGGCCGCCGCGCCAGACGACGACCCGTCGTCGCGCTTCGAGAAGTCCGACACCAAAGGACCGGTCGGCACGACCGCGCGTCCCCTGAGCATCGGCGCCGACGGGCGCGTCACCGTCATCGTCGAGATGGCCGGAGACCCGGTCGCCGTCGCCCAGGCGAAGAAGGGCAGCGATCTCAGCGCCGCCGAGCGCAAGGCCATCAAGAGCTCCCTCAAGAAGAACCAGGACGCCATCACCGGCACGATCAAGGCCAAGGACGGCCGGATCGAGGCGACGATGCAGTCGGCGTACAACGGCATCCAGATGAACATCCCCGCCGACCAGGTCGACGCTGTGGCCGCGCTGCCCAACGTCGTCGCGGTCCACGCGGTGAAGACCTACACGCTCGACAACGCCGTGTCGGTGCCCTTCCTCGGGGTTCCGCAGGTGTGGGAGAACACCGGATTCACCGGTGAGAACATCAAGGTGGCGGTGATCGACACCGGCATCGACTACACGCACGCGAACTTCGGCGGCGTCGGCACGCCTGAGGCTTATGCCGCAGCGAACGCGGCCGAGGCGCAGCCGGCCGACCCGGCGCAGTTCGGCCCGAACGCCCCGCGCATCAAGGGTGGCTGGGACTTCGTCGGCGACGCGTACAACGCTGACCCCGCCTCGGAGGACTACGACCCGGTCCCGAAGCCCGACGCCAACCCGCTCGACTGCAACGGCCACGGCAGCCACGTCGCCGGCACTGCCGCGGGCAGCGGCGTCACCGCCGACGGCGACACCTACGAGGGTCCGTACGACGAGTCCACGGCCTCGGCCGAGTGGACGATCGGCCCGGGCGTCGCGCCGCAGGCCGACCTCTACGCGCTCCGCGTGTTCGGCTGCGGCGGCTCGACCGACGTGGTCGTGCCGGCCATCGACTGGGCCGTCGACAACGGCATGGACGTCATCAACATGTCGCTGGGCTCGCCTTTCGGCCGCGGTGACGACCCCGACGAGGTCGCCGCCTCGAACGCGATCGGCGCTGGTGTCGTCGTCGTGAAGTCCGCGGGCAACGAGGGCCCGAGCCCCTACCTCGCCGGCAACGGCGACGGTGTGGTCTCGGTCTCGGCCGTCGACAGCACGGCGACCTTCCCGGGTGCGCTGATCACCGTCGACGGCGTCCAGGTGCCGGCCATCAATGCGAACGGTGCGGTCCTGACCGGCCTTCCCGCGATGTCGGTCGTGCGCCTCATCGACAACCCCGCGACGCCGGAGGAGAACGAGGCGCTCGGCTGCTCGGTCGCGGCGTACAACTACGCGGGGGTCGCGGTCGGCGGCAACCAGCTCGCCGTCTCGACCCGTGGTGTCTGCGCCCGCGTCGCGAAGGCGATCTTCGCGCAGCAGGCCGGTGCCGCGGCGGCAGTGATGATCAACACCACGAACGACTACCCGCCGTTCGAGGGAGAGATCACCGAGAACCCCGACAACGGTGACGACTACACGGTCACCATCCCGTTCCTCGGCGTGCGGATGTCCGACGGGCCGAAGCTCGTCGACGACGCCGAGGCCACGGTGGCGCCCGCTCCGCTCGACAACCCCGCGTTCCGCGGGTACGCGTCGTTCAGCTCGAGCGGACCCCGCAGCGGTGACAGCGCCCTCGGCGTGGATGTCGCGGCGCCGGGCGTCTCGATCGTGTCGACGGGCGTCGGCACCGGCAACGGCCCGGCGACCATCTCGGGAACGTCGATGGCCGCTCCGCATGTGGCGGGTGTCGCGGCGCTCGCGGTCGAAGCCCACCCGACGTGGTCGGCGGCAGAGGTTTCGTCCGTGCTCGTCTCTACGGCCGACCCTGACAAGGTCGCGGGCCAGAACCTCGTCCGCGGCGGCGTGGGACTGGTGGACGCGGCGCAGGCCGTGGCCGAGCAGGTGACGGCGACGGGTGACTCGTTCAAGACCGACGACGGAAAGTACCGCGAGACGGCGCTCAACTTCGGCTTCCAGGAGACGGCCAAGACCTTCCAGGGCAAGAAGACGGTGACGGTGACGAACTACGGCAGCCAGCCGGTGACCTACAGCGTGGGCATCGAGGCTTCCGCACAGTCCGAGGCCGCGACGGTCACGGCGAGCCCGACCCAGGTCACGGTGAAGCCCGGCCGTTCCGAGAAGGTCACGGTCAACCTCACCGCTCCGGCCACCGCCGTGGGCAGCTCGGGCAGCGGCGGGTTCGCCTTCTACGAGTTCTCCGGCGACGTCGTGCTCACGTCTGCGGGCAGCACCCTGCGGGTCCCGTACCTGCTCGTGCCGCGCGCCACGACCGCGGTCTCGGCTGCGGGCGACCTCAAGGTGACGAAGAAGAACACGCCCGTCGACGGTGACGTCACGCTCACGCTGAAGAACAACCAGGGTGCCTTCGAAGGCGGCGCGGACTTCTACACGTGGGGCCTCGAAGACAAGAAGGACGCACCGAAGTCGTTCACCGACACCGGGTACGACCTTCGTGCCGCGGGTGTGCAGTCGTTCGACATCGACGGCGAGCAGCTGCTCGTCTTCGCGGTCAACACCCACAACCGGTGGTCGAATGCGGCGGCGAACGAGTTCGACGTGGTCATCGACACGAACGGCGACGGCGAGCCCGATTGGATCGTGTTCTCGGCCGACGGCGGTCTCGTGACCGCGGGCGACGCCAACGGCATCTCGCAGGTCTTCGAGTACGAGATCGCGACCGGCGACGTGTTCGCCGCGGGCTTCAACGCCTCGGCGCCGACCGACAGCAGCACGATCCTGCTCCCGGTCTTCGCGAGCGACCTCGGCATCACCGCAGGGTTCGACTACACCGTGCAGAGCTTCTCGTCGGTCAACGACGGCGAGGACGCTTTCGACGGCATGGCGAGCTACGACCCGTGGGCGCCCGCGCTCAGCAACGGGCAGTTCGAATCGGTTCCGGTGGGCGGCAAGATCGACGTGCCTGTCACCGTGAGCGGGGCGGCGTTCTCGGCGCAGAAGCCGCTCGGCGTGATGGTCGTCGTGCAGGACAACGCGGCGGGTGCCGGCGAGGCGCTCCTGGTCAAGGCCAAGTAAGCCGCAACACAAGAGGTGGCGTCCCGTCGCAGGGCGGGGCGCCACCTCGTTGCATGAAACGGGAGACGGATGCTGCCGCCCAGGCGCGCAGCTGGCCCACGCGCCCGGAGGCTCCCGCCAACGCGCCAGCGTTGCCGGGAGGGGGCGTGGGGAGCGTTTCCGCGTTCAGCGGGTGCAGAGTTTGGGCGAGTCCGTCGTGCCGAACCGGTAGTCGTATGTCGTGCCGTCGACCTCGACGATGACCCGCATGCCGTCGACGATCGCCTGCGTGTACGAGACGCCCGGGGAGGGGCAGCCCAGGGCGCCGTTGTTCCACGTGACGGCGTGGGCCGACACGAGCTCGGGTGCACCGGTGACGCCGCGCTCGGCGAGGTCGGCGACGATCGCGTCCCAGCGCGCGGGCGGCACGGCGACGGGTTCTCCCGTCGGCGCGATCGGGCCGCGCGTGGTCGTCTCGAAGGGCGTGCGGCTGGAGGAAGGCTGCGGTTGCGTGGGCTCGGTCATGGGTTCTCCTGAACACGCCGTGAGGCAGAGCACGAGCACCATCGCGCCGAATGCCGTGAGTCGTCGAGCCATGCCACACCTCGAATCGGCTTCAGCTTAGGCACGCCAGGTCCGCTGCGAGCCGACCCGGGGCGAATGCACAGCCGGCGGGACCGCGCGCGCAGCCTCCCGGGACAGCAGAACGGGGGGCCGGGGGGGGCGGGGGGGGGGGGGGGGGGGGGGGGGGGGGGGGCGGAG
>NZ_JBKFBD010000032.1:0-63781 GCF_053345975.1 Microbacterium sp. C23T
GGATGCTGCAGCCCCGCAGGCTGCGGAGGCGCCGGCCGTTGCAGCTGCCGAGGTGGCAGCTGGGCCCACGCGCCCGGAGGCTCCGGGCGACGCGCCAGCGGCGTCCGGAGGGGGCGTGGGGACCGTTCCCGTCGAGACCGTCGCCCCCGCCGCGCCGAGCACCGCGACCGGCGTCCCGCTGACGCAGCCGCTGCCGTTCCGTCGCACGGTCTGGGCCGGGGCCACCGCCACGACCCACCCCGCGGCCAAGGCGGAGCCGAAGCGGATCGGACCGTTCACGCGAGGCCAGTGGGCCGGCGCGGTGATCGTCGGCGGCGCGGGACTCCTCTACGCCGCGGGCATGGCCGTGTTCGCGGTGCGCTGGCTGCTCTCGACGCAGTGGGGCGTGGACTTCCTCGCGGCCTACCCGGGCGAGTACCACCTGCCGGAGGGAGCGCCGGTGGGCGTCCCAGCCTGGCTCGGGTGGCAGCACTTCTTCAACGTGTTCCTGATGGTGCTGATCATCCGCACCGGTCTGCAGGTGCGCACCGAGAAGCGCCCGACGGTGTTCTGGTCGCCGCGCAGCAACGGCCGGCGCAAGATGAGCCTGAACCTGTGGTTCCACCAGTCGCTCGACATCCTGTGGATCGTCAACGGCGTGATCTTCGTGGTGCTGCTGTTCGTGACCGGCCAGTGGATGAAGATCGTGCCCACGTCGTGGGAGGTGTTCCCCAACGCGATCTCGGCGGGCCTGCAGTACGTGTCGCTGGACTGGCCGACCGAGAACGGCTGGGTGAACTACAACTCGCTGCAGCAGCTCGCGTACTTCGCGACGGTGTTCCTCGCCGCACCTCTGGCGATCGCGACCGGCGTGCGGATGAGCCATGTCTGGCCGAAGAACGCGGCCGGGCTGAACAAGGCGTACCCGGTGGAGTGGGCGCGCGCCGTGCACTTCCCGGTGATGCTCTACTTCGTCGTGTTCATCGCGGTGCACGTGTTCCTGGTGTTCGCGACCGGAGCGCTGCGCAACCTCAACCACATGTACGCGGCGAAGGGCTCGGTCGACCCGAACGCGTACGCCGACAACTGGACCGGGTTCTGGTTCTTCGCCCTGTCGCTCGCTGTGATCGCAATCGCGTGGGTGGCCGCGCGGCCGCTCGTGCTCGCGCCGATCGCCCGCCTGTTCGGCAAGGTCTCCGGCCGCTGACGCGACCGGACTACTCGACGACGATGCCGGCGAGGTCGGCGAGGGCCGACGCCATGAGCTGCAGCTGCTCGGGCGAGATGGTCGCGCCGCGGAGGCCCTCCATCCCGACGACCTGACCCACGTCGGCCCCGCGCAGGTCGACGTCTGTCAGTCGCGCCCCGCTGGCGTTCAGCGTGCCGATGCGGGCGCCGTCGAACGCGACGCGGCGGGCCGAGGCATCCAGCAGGTCCATCTCGTCGATGGTGCAGTCGACGAAGGCGACGTCGAGCAGCTCTGCCCCGCGGAGGTTCACGTAGCTGAGCTTGCAGCGAGTGAATCGGATGCCGCGCCAGGCCACGTCGTAGGCCTCGACGGAGCCGAACCGGCTGTCGCGGAGCTCGACATCGCGCCAGCCGCCGCGTGCGGCCGAGACCGCGGGCACGTTGGCGCCGGCGAAGACGGACTCGACGAGGTGGGCACCGCGGAGCGCCCACGTTCCGAGGTCGAGGCCGTCGAAGCGGCACGCCTCGACGGTGGCGCCGGACTCGAGCTGCCACGTGTCGCGGGCGATGCCCGCGTACGCGACGCCGTCGAGGCGCCCGGAGTCGAGCATCTCGTCGTCGCCGGGATCGAGTGCGCCCAGCGACGATTCGTCGAAGTCGAAGGTGGGCGGCTGGGTGCCCTGGGTCTTGCGGGATCTGGCAGCTGGCATCGCGGCAACCTTAGCCCGTCCCGCCGACGCCGCACCTCGCAGAGCATCCGGAGAGGGGGGATAACCCGAAGAGAAGTCTCCGGGTGCCTCGGGCGCGCGACGCGGCGTGCGCGCCTAACTTTGGTGACATGACCTCCTCGGACTCTCCTCCCGTCCGCCCGGTGACGCGGCCCGCCCAGGTGGCGGGCGCCATCGCGCAGCTCGCGGCCCTCGGCGTGATCGGCGCCGCGGCCTTCTCCCTCCTCTTCACACTGCTCGGCGTCGGCATCGGCCTGGTGTTCGTGATCGGCATCGGCCTCGTCCTCCTCGTCGGCCTCGTCTACGTGCTCTTCGCGCTCGGCTGGCTCGAGACCGAGCGCGTCGACGGTCTGTACCGGTTCGGGCTTCCGCGGCTGCGTCCGCGGACCAGCGGCCGGCCCGGCTTCGGCGGGCTCCTGCGCACGATCTGGATGCAGGCCATCGACCCCGGCACGTGGCGCGCGATCGCGAACCTCGCGATCGCGACGATCCTCGGTTGGGTCGTCGTGGCCCTCGCCGGACTCCTGGTCTCGGGCGTCGCCCTCGTGTTCGCGCCGCTGTTCGCCGACGCGAGCGCCGTGCGGCTCGCGCGTACCGGCATCGAGGTGCCGCTCGCCTGGGCGGTCCCCGTGGGCATCTTCGCGGCGCTCTTCTCGGCCGCCGCGCTCATCGGCCTCGGCGTGCTCCACGGCATCATCGCGCGGGCGATCATGGTCCCCTCGCGCGAGGCCCAGCTCGCCGCCGCGGCCCGCATGTCGAGCCAGCAGCACGCCGGCGCGGTGCGCGCCGCCGACGTCGAGCGCACGCGCATCGAGCGCGACCTCCACGACGGCGTCCAGCCGCGGCTCGTGTCCGTCGGTATGACGCTCGGGCTCGCGCAGCAGAAGATCGACGCCGACCCTGAGGCCGCCAAGGCCCTCATCACCGAGGCGCACACCTCGACGAAGGCGGCCATCACCGAACTGCGGCAGCTGGCCCGAGGCATCCACACCTCCGTCCTCGACGATCGCGGTCTCGACGCCGCCATCTCGGCGCTCATCGCCCGCTCGGTCGTGCCGGTGCACACCGACGTCCGCCTCGACGGCCGGTGCAGCCGTGACACCGAGGCCGCTGCGTACTTCGTGATCGCCGAGGCCCTCACCAACGCCGCCAAGCACTCGCGCGCGACCGAGGTGCGCGTGGTCGCGCGACTGCGCGAGCCCGGCACGCTGTGGGCCCGCGTCGAGGACAACGGCGTCGGCGGCGCGCGGGTCATCCCCGGCGGAGGCCTCGACGGCATCGTCAACCGCGTCCTCGCGGCCGGCGGCGAGGCGCGCATCGACAGCCCCGCCGGCGGGCCGACGAGCGTGGAGGTGAGCATCCCGTGCGCATCCTGATCTGCGAGGACTCGGCGCTGCTGCGCGCCGGCCTGGTGCGGGTGCTCGAAGACTCCGGCCACGAGGTGGTCGCCGCCCTCCCCGACGCGTCGCGGCTCGACGAGACCGTCGATGAGACGGCGCCCGACCTCTGCATCCTCGACGTGCGGCTGCCGCCGACGTGGGTGGACGAGGGCATCCGCGCGGCCCTGTCGCTGCGGGCGCGCCTGCCCCAGCTCGCGGTGCTCGTGCTCTCGCAGTACGTCGAGGAGCGCTACGCCGCCGACCTCATCTCGTCCAGCGGCGGAGCCCTCGGCTACCTCCTCAAGGATCGCGTGGCCGACGTCACCGACTTCCTCGAGGCGATCGAGCGCATCGCGGCCGGTGCCACGGTGCTCGACCCCGAAGTGGTGGCGCAGCTGCTCAGCCGCAGGACGAGGGACGAACGGATGCTGCGCCTCACCGAACGCGAGGCCTCCGTGCTCGCGCTCATCGCAGAGGGGCGCTCCAACCAGGCCATCGCCAAGACGCTGCACGTCACCGAGGGCAGCGTCGAGAAGCACATCACCGCGGTCTTCCAGAAGCTGGACCTCGAACCCGACGAATCGGGCAACCGGCGCGTGCTCGCCGCGATCGCCCACCTCGAGCACGGCGGCCCGACGCCGCCGGCTCCGACGACACCGAGCGGCCGCGGGCCGCAGACAGGAACGAACCGATGAGCACGACCCTGACCCCTCCTCCCGTGGTGCCCGACAGCCCCGTCGAACCGCCGCGCCCCTCCTCCGGTGGATCGCGCGCCGTCGCGATCGTCGTGATCGTGCTGGGCGGCATCGTGCTCCTCGGCGCGGGGATCTCGGCCGCTGTCGGGACCATCGCCTCGGCAGCGGTCCACACCTCGACCCGCACGGCCGACGCCGCCGGCGTCGAGGAGCTCGACGTCGACGCCGCCGCCGGAACGCTGCGCGTCGAGTTCTCCGATGTCCGGGAGGCCGAGCTCGAGGTGACGAGCTCGTGGGGCGCCGGCGACTGGCGCCTCGAGCGCGACGGTGACACGCTGCAGGTCTCGTCGCCCGACCGCGACTGGTTCGGCTGGCGCGGATGGTTCGGCGACGGGGGAGCGGATGCCGTGCTGCGGCTGCCTGCGTCGCTGGAAGGACTGGACGCCGACATCTCGCTCGCGGCCGGCGAGTTCGTGACGGACGGCGAGTTCGGCGAGCTGGACCTCTCGCTCGCGGCCGGCTCGTTCAACGTGACAGGCTCGGCGGACTCGCTCAGCGCGGACGTCAGCGCCGGGCGCGGCACCCTCGAGCTGGACGGGGTGCGCGAGGCGGACCTCACCGTGAGCGCGGGCTCGCTCGACGCGACCCTGACCGGCACCGCGCCGGACGCGATCGAGCTCGACGTGAGCGCCGGTTCGCTGCGGCTCACGGTGCCCGAGGGCGAGTACGACGTGCGCTCGGAGGTCTCGGCCGGCCAGTTCGACAACAACATCGGCTCCACGCCCGGCGCATCCCACACGATCGACGTGCAGGTCTCGGCGGGCCAGGCGGTGCTCAAGTCCGGGAGCTGACCACTCGGATCCCCCTTCCGGCCCGTCGTCGCGGCTCTGCGACGGCGGGTCGGTCTTGTGCGGCCGGGAACCGTGGGTCAGGGGCCGGAGCTGAACGCCTCCGCCTCGGCGTCGCGGCCACGGGCGAGGCCGGCGGTGAATCCCTCGGCGTAGGCCTCGTCGGCGCCGAGGCGGAACATGTCCTTCTCGAGCGGGCGCACGATCGAGCGGGCGCCGGGAAGATCCAGGGGGCCCACGAGGTCGGCGCGGCCGCGCACCACGGCGACGGGGCGCCGCGTCGCCTTGCCCTTGACGAGGTCCGCCGCCGCCGCGAGCTCGTCCCCGGCGCACGGCATCGTGACGACCAGCGGGCGGCCCTCGGCATCCGTGCCCCCGCGGAGGTCCTCGAAGACGTGCACGCCGCCCGCGCCGATCGCGTGGTCGGTCTGGCCCTCCCGCCAGGCGCGGCCGAGCGTATCGGAGACGATGACGCCGACCTGGGCGCCGAGGCGCTCCCGCAGGCCCGCGGCGATCGCCCGCGCGGACGCGTCGGGGTCGACGGGCAGCAGCAGCACCGTGCCCTCGGGGGTGTTGGACGCGTCGACGCCGGCCGCGGCCGAGACCATGCCGAGGCGGTTCTCGACGATGCGCGTCGTGGAGCCGTTGGGGGTGGTGCGGGATGCCACGACCCGCACGGTCTCGGACGTGATCGCGTCTTCGCGGTCGTCGGCGACGACGAAGCGCCCTTCGGCCTTCGACACGATCTTCGACGTCACCACGAGGATGTCGCCGTCCGCGAGCTCGTCGCCCGCCGCGCGGGCGATGACATCGACGAGGTCGGTGCCGGCCTCGATCTCGGGGATGCCCTCGAGGGGCCAGACGGTGAGCGCGGTGCGAGGCGGCATGGGTCCAGTCTTCCGGATGCGCGGGCGCTCCGGCTCCGACGCCGGAAACGCCGAGGGGGCGCGCCCGGCGAACCGGACACGCCCCCTCGGGACAGCGGGGATCAGCGCACGAAGCGCACCTCGGTGAGGGTCTCGCCGAGGAAGGGCTCGGTGTGCGTCGCGCCGTCGAGGGCGAAGCCGTTGCGCGTGTAGAAGCGGTGCGCGCGGGGGTTGTCGTCGGCGACCCACAGGTACAGGCCCTCGGCCGGCTCGACGACCGCGTCGAAGAGCTTCTGGCCGATGCCGGTGCCGTGGTGGGCGTCGAGCAGGTAGATGAAGTACAGCTCGCGGAAACGCGGGGCGTCCTTGTCGCGGGCGGGGCCGGAGCCGGCGAATCCGACGATGTCGCCGTTCACGAGGGCGGCGAACATCTTGAACTCGGGACCCTGGACGGCCCAGTGGGTCCAGAGCTCGGCGAGGCGCTTTGGCGAGACGGCCTCGAGGGCGGCCTTGCTGATGAGGTGGTCGTACGTCTCGTGCCAGGCGGTCGCGTGGACGCGCCCGAGGGCCTCCGCGTCGACGTCACGCACCGGACGGACGACGATGTCGGTCTGGGTTTCGGCTTCCATGGCCAGACTCTACGCGCGTCGGCGCGAGACCCGAAATCGGGGTAACGCCGGGTGAACGAGGGTTGACAAAAGGATGCAGCGGCCCGGCGATTGTCGGAGATCCCGCCGGAATCGGGCCGATTCATCCGCAGCATCCGAATTCGGCGGGATCTCCGAATCTCACGGCGCACCGATCAGTGCGGGCGCCGGGGTGAAGCTGTCGGGATTCGACAACCGAATCGGCGGAGTCGTCGAGGATCGCTACGATCGCACCTCGTGAACGTGATGTGGCGGACCCTGATCGTGATGGTGACCGCGCGGCGCAGGCTGCGGCGCGGCGGACGACTCGGTCCGAACGAGATCAGCCGGATCCGGCTCACGACGCTGCTCACCGACATCGACCTGCTGCGTCACATGAACAACGGCCGCTACCTCTCGCTGTTCGACCTCGGCCGGTGGGATCTGCTCGTGCGCACCGGCCTGTGGGACGTCATGAAGACCTACGGCTGGTACGCCGTCGTCTCGAGCGAGACGGTGACCTTCCGCAAGTCGCTCAATCTGTGGCAGAAGTTCGACGTCGAGTCGCGCATGATCGGGCACGACGACAAGGCCGTCTATCTCGAGCATCGCGCGGTGGTCGGCGGCGAGGTGTACGCCCGCGCGATCATTCGCGCCCGCATGATGAAGCGCTCCGGGGGAACGCTCTCGCACGAGGAGCTCTTCGCCGCGATCGGCCGCCCCGAGGGTGTTCCGGAAGTGGATGCGTGGGTGCACGAGTGGGCTGCAGCATCCGCCCTTCCTCCCACCCGTGCGGAGGCTCCCAGCGTCTGGAGCTGAAAGATCAGCGGAAGACGACGCTGGCGATCAGTGACACGGCAGCGAGGATGCCGACGTTGATGGTCGCGAGGAGCACCGTCCAGAAGCGGCCGGGCTCGAAGCGGGTCCACGTGCGGTGGTCGACGGCATCGAGCGCCGCGTCGAGGGAGTGGTACCGGCCGATCGTCCGGCGTCCGCGCGTCGCGACATAGCCCCGCTCGTCCCGCTTCACCTCACCGACCTGGCGTCCGGAGCGGTCGGCTGTCCACGCGCCGCGCTCGGGGGTCGTCCAATGGATCTCACCGGCCCAGACTTCGGAGTGCTGTGTCATGCCTCCACGCTAAGGACGCGTCATCCATCGCTGTGGGTCTTGACAGATGCGCTCGGCTGCGTCTATCGCGTCGGGGTGGGTTCGTCGGGCTCGGGCACGATCGTGAGGCCCGCGGGCGAGTTCGCCGCCTTGGTGAGAGCCTCCACCCACGCCGGGTTGAGGCGCGGCTGACGCCCGCCGAAGTACTCGAACGCCAGCGAGACGTTCGGGCTCAGCCACACCGACGTGCGTCCGAGGCCGGCGCGGGTGGGGTCGCTCCAGGTGAACGGGAACGACTCGCCGCGTCGCAGCTTGGCCCAGATGACCGCCTGCAGATGCGCGAGAATCCGATCGTCGATCGACGTCGTGACGCGGGTGTCGTAGGTGAGCGTGCCCATCGCCCCCACCTTAGCCCCCGCGACAGGGGACGGTACCCGATCCGGTCGCGCGGGCGATGCGGCGTAGTATACGCAGATTCCGCGCCCGTGTCCGGTGTTGCGCCTGGATGCGAACGTCCTCGACGCTGGTGGCATGGTTCGTCCTCCCCAGCTCACTCGTGACCTGCGTGCCGCGCTCTCCGGCGGCGAGCTGTGGATCGCGTTCCAGCCTCAGTACGACCTGGACCCGGCTGGTCCCGCCGATGCCACGGCACCCACGGATCCCGTCGCCGTCGAGGCGCTCTGCCGTTGGAACCATGCGCTTCTCGGCGCCGTACCCCCCGACACGTTCATTCCGCTGGCAGAGGAGGGGCGATTCCTCGATGAGGTCGATCTGCAGGTCTTCGAACGGGCGACGGAACAGGTGACGCGGTGGCGAGAGTCGGGTCATCCGCTCGGGCTCTCGGTGAACGCCTCTCCGGCGCATTTCTCGAGGCGGTATGCCGACACCATCGTCGCGCGGCTGGACCGGCTCGGCGTCGACCCGGCGGGGATGACGGTCGAGATCACGGAAGCGCCGACGCCTCAACTGCGCCCCGAGATGATCACCGCGATGCAGGCATTGCAGTCCGTGGGCATCGCGATCTCGGTGGACGACTACGCCGGCGGAAACACCACCGTGGGCATGCTGGAAGCGCTGCCGATCGACGAGGTCAAGATCGACCGATCACTCACGCAACGCACCGACGCCGAAGCCCATGACGCCGTCGCCGCCGTGGTCGCCAGCAGCGCCCAGCACGGCTGGCGGGTGGTCGCCGAGGGCATCGAGACCTTCGCGGACCTCCAGCGCTCCCGCGATCGCGGCTGCGACCTCGGGCAGGGCTACCTGTGGGGGCTTCCGATGCCGTCCGAGGAGATGGACGCGCTGCTCGCGGCGGTGTGACCGGCGCGAACGACTCGCGTCAGAGCTCGTATTCGGCGAGCTCGTCGTCGGGTTCGTCGACGGGAGCCGCAGGCGCCTCGCCGACCTCGAACTGCGACCACGTCACCGGCATGCCGGGGGAGAACAGGATGTCGACTCCCGGGCCTCCGCGCAGCGGCGGGATGTTCACGTAGCCGCCCCCCGCCTTGATCGCCTCGAGGATCTTGGTCTTCAGCTCCGACACGGGGTCGGGCAGGAAGTAGTCGCGTCCATCGACGGTGAGCCGGTTCACGATCGCCATCGCACCAGCGTACCTGCGCCCACCCGCCCGTAGGATCGACGCGTGGGCATACTTCACTACGGCGCACCCCCGGCGTCTTTCACGATCGACGATCGCACCCTCGCTCACCTCGAGCTGGTCATCATGGCGAAGCTGCGGCGTCGGGAGAACCTGTCGTTCGCCCACGTCGACGACAACACATCGCTGCGTCAGGCCGTCTGGATCTCGCCGGTGACGACGCTCCGGTTCGAGTACGAGGGCCCGATGCCCGAGATCAACCGGCTCTGGCTGCAGGATCTGATCGACGCGGCGAACTCGTCGTCCGGGCTCCGGGTCCTCCCCGAGCCCGACCTTCCGTCACGCTGAGACCCGACCGCCGCCGTCGCGCTTCGCGCGGTACATCGCCGCGTCCGCGGCGTCCAGCAGTCCTCCGGGAGAGATCCCGCGCTCGGCCGCCACGACGCCCGCGGAGGCGCCCACGGCGACCTCGACGCCCCGCACCGTGATCGGCTCGGTGATCGCCGCCAGCGCCCTCCCGGCGATCGCCGCGGCCTCCTCCGGGCCCGCGCTGACGCAGACGATCACGAACTCGTCGCCGCCCAGCCGCACGACGATGTCGGAACCGCGCGCCACGCCGCTCAGCCGGCGGCCGATCGCGGCCAGCACGGCGTCGCCCATCTCGTGACCGTACGTGTCGTTGATGAGCTTGAAGTCGTCGAGGTCGAGGAAGACCACGGCCACGGCGGCCTCCGAGCCGTGCAGCAGCTCGTCGAGCCGGTCGTCGAGGAAACGCCGGTTGTGGAGGCCCGTGAGAGCATCGCGCAGCGCGAGCTCCGCGAGCTCCGCCTGGGTTCGGGCGACCATCGCCGACCTGATCTCCTCGCCGAGGTCGAAGGCGTCCTGGGCGTGCTCACCCCACGGGAGGCTCCGGCCCGTGACGCTCTCGCGCCAGGCGGAGAACGACCGGCGAGGGGAGAGCGGCGTGTCGCGGTTCTCCGGTCGCTGATCGCCGAGCCAGTCGACGGTGCGCGAGACCTCGCTGCGCACGAACACGAGCGTGTCGCCGTCGCCGCCGAGCGGCACGATGAGCAGGCCGGTGACGCCCGGCACCTCGACCGCGAGCTCCGGCCGTTCGATCGGGAGCGCCTCCCACAGCAGCCGTCCTGGGCCGAGTTCGTCGATCACGGCGAACAGGCGAGCAGGGGACGGCACGACGCCCACGGTGTGGACCGTCTCGCCCATCCGCAGCAGAGCGCCGTCGGCGGGGACCACGTCGAGCACGGTCCGCTCGCCGCTCATCAGGACGGCGCCGACGTCGCCGCGCCCGTACAGCGGAGCGATGATGGCGATCCGCCGCTCGCGCGCCTCGAGCTGCCTGCGCAGGCGCCGGATCTGCTCAGCGGCGGCGAGCTGGGTGACGACCTGGGTCGCCATCACTTCCAGGGCGCGGCGCAGGAGCACCGGAATACGCCGTGGGGTGCGGTGCGCGCACGTGAACATCCCCACGAGGCGGTCCTCGATGACGAGGCCGAACGACACGGTCGCCGCCTGGCCCATGTTCCGCATGAACGCGAGGTGGTGCGGCGACACGGCGCGCAGCTCGGTGCCGCCGAGATCGATGGGAGCTTCTTCCGGCAGGAGCGTGTGGAGGGCGAGGCCAGGGTCCTCGGTGTCGGCGATCACCCGTGAGCGCTTCTCGATGTACAGCGCACGCGCCTGCGCCGGGATGTCGGAGGCGGGGAAATGGAGTCCGAAGTACGGCTCCATGTCGGGCTCGCGCTCGTCGGCCACGACCTGGCCGTGCCCGTCCTCGTGGAACTCGTAGCACATGACCCGGTCGAAGCCGGTGATGGCCTTGATCTCGCGGGCGGCCTGCTGCCGCAGTTCGTCGGGGTCGGTGACCCCCGCCAGCCGCTGTATCGCGCCGACGACTCCGGTGCGGACGTACTCGAGCTCCGGGACGACGGGCTCGAGCTCGACGATGAGCGGCGCGGTGCCGCGGTGCGCGATGACGTCGTAGAGCGAACCGTCGAACTCCGCTCGTACCGGATCGACGGCCAGTCCCTGGCCGATCGCCCAGGAGAGCGTCTCGCTGCCGGCCTCGCGGAGGTCGCGTCCGAGCCAGCGCTCGACGTTCTCGCTCGCCACGACCACGACTCCGGTCGCCTCGTCGATGCCGAAGAGGGCGCCGTGCGCCTGGATGCGTCCGATCGTGCGGATCTGCTCCTGCGAGCATTCCTGGAGGCGGAGCGTCTCGGCATCGTCGCGGGGACGATCTCCGTCGAAGACGAGGGCAGGCGTATCGGTCAACGCGGGTCCTTAGGAGCGTGGCGGGTGGGGGGAACTGCGTCGGCGAGAGCCTCATCCTATGCGTGAGGGGATCCGAAACCTAAGAATCCTCAGTCCAGCGGGGACGTAGCGCAACCAGCGCCCGCGCGCAACGGGTTTGCCGCTCGCCGCGTGCGGAGGTTGCCTGGCAGTGGTGGCGCCGGCCGACCCCCGCCGGCGTCGGAGGGAGAAGGAGGAGCCGTGGATACGACCACCCTGATCTGGATCATCGTCGGCGTCGTCATCGTGCTCGCGATCGTCGTCGTCGCCCTGCTGCTGACCGCGCGCGGGCGCCGCGAGCGTCGCCGGGAGCACCAGCACGATCGCGCCGAGAAGATGCGCGAAGACGCGCGCGAGACCGAGCTGCAGGCCCGGCAGCACGAGGCCGAGGCGGCACGTGCCCGCGCGGACGCCGCAGCCGCAGCCGCGGCCGCGGAAGACGCCAAGGCGCGGGCGGCCGAAGCGTCGATGGACGCCGAACGCCGGGCCGGACGCGTCGACGACCACCGCGCCGAAGCGGAGGACCTGCGTCAGCAGCACGCGGAGGCGATGCGCAAGGCCGACGACGTCGACCCCTACGTCGACGGCACCGGTGCCCGCAACGCTGCTGCCCCCTCAGTCGCTGCGTATACGGGCGACTCCGGCGACGACCGAGACACGGTGCTCGAGGGCACCGAGCGCGACCGCCGCGCGAACACGGACGAGCGGCCGCCGACTCCGCCCGAACGGCACGAGCACACCGAGCGCACCTGACCGGGAGACGGATGCTGCGACCCCGCCACGGCGCGGCCCTCGGGCCCGCTACGTGCGTGGGGGCGCAGCATCCGTCCGCCGAAGCGGAAACGCGTCGTGCAGGGCGCGCCGCACCTCCAGGATGCCCGCGCGCGCCCGCGACGCGGTGCGCTGCGCGGTGAAGATCTCGCGCGCGGGGCGACCGGGGAGATCGAGCAGCGACACCGGGACCGCCGACCCCTCCCACAGCAGGTCGGGCAGCACGGCGACGGCCTGCCCGGCCGCAACCAGGCGCGCGTGGGCCGACAGATCGGCCAGCTCGTACCGCACGTCGGGCTCGAACCCTGCGGCGCGGCACTGCTGCACCGCCCACAGGCGGGCGGCGGTGCCGGCGGGCTCCATCACCCACGGGCGATCGCGCAGGTCGTCGAGCGAGTGGGCGGGATCAGCGGATGACACGGCCAGATGGATCGGGTCGGTGCCGAGCGGGTCGCGCTCGAGACCCGGTGCATGGGCCCGCGTGTGCCCGGGGTACTGCTCGGCGATCACGAGGTCGACGCCGCGCGCCGTGAGCTCGAACAGCCCGAGCTCGGGGGGCATCTCGACGAGCTCGACGCGAAGATCGGGTGCGCGTTCCGACAGCAGTCCGAGCGCAGCGGGCACGATGGCGAGCGCGGCGGTCTGCATGACCGCGACCCTCACCGGCGCGAGCCCCGGGTGCAGCGATTCGAGCTCGCCGCGCGCCTGCTCGTCGAGATCGAGCGCGCGCGCGGCGTGTGCCGCCAGGACGCGACCGTGCTCGGTGAGCCGCACGCGCCGGCCTTCCGGCGCCAGCAGCGCGACACCGGCCTCCTTCTCGAGCTGCGCGAGCTGCTGCGAGATCGTGGACGGACTGTACGAGAGCGCGTCGGCGACGGCGGCGAGCGTGCCGCGCAGCGCGAGCTCGTGGAGCAGTCTGAGGCGACGCAGCTCGAACATCAGCATCCCATCGAGAAATCCGAACGATATAGATCGTAGATGATCGCTTTTCACGAATGAATGGATGCCTCACCCTTGACCTCATGCAGCAGGTGAACCCGATCGCGCACATTGAGGTGCAGGCTGGAAGCACGGAGTCCGACGACGTGACAGCTGGAGTGCGCATGCAAGTACGACCCGACGAGCACCTGGCCGGTGAGGCGATCGCCCTCGCCCAGCGATGGATCGCCGAAAGCGCAGAGGTCGAGGTCGACCCGGCGGCCGAGCGACTGGCCGGTGTGCTCAAGGACCCGAACGGCCTGCCGTTCACCATCGGGTTCGTCGACGGCGTGATGCGTCCCGAGAGCCTGTCGGCCGCCGCATCCCATCTGCATCGCGTCGCCCCCCTCGTTCCCGAGTTCCTGCCGTGGTACCTGCGCGGCGCCGTCCGTGTGGGCGGTGCGGTCGCCCCGGTGCTGCCGTCGCCGGTCGTGCCCATCGCGCGGCGCGTGCTGCGCGAGATGGTCGGGCACCTCGTCGTCGACGCCCGTCCCGACAAGCTCGGTCCCGCGATCGCCGCTCTTCGTGAGAGCGGCGCGCGGCTCAACCTCAACCTCCTGGGCGAGGCGGTGCTCGGCGAGCAGGAGGCGCTGCGCCGGCTCGAGGGCATCCACGAGCTCATCCGCCGGCCGGACGTCGACTACGTCTCGGTCAAGGTCTCGGCGATCGCCAGCCACATCTCGATGTGGGCGTTCGACGAGGTCGTCGAGAAGGTCGTCGCCCGGCTTCGCCCGCTGTACCTCACGGCGGCCTCACCCACGAGCTCGGTGAACGGTCCGACGTTCATCAACCTCGACATGGAGGAGTACCGCGACCTCGATCTCACGATCGCGGTGTTCACGCGCCTCCTCGCCGACCCGCGCCTTCGCCACCTCGAAGCCGGCATCGTGCTCCAGGCCTACCTGCCCGACGCGCTGCCCGCGCTCGAGCGGCTCACGGCGTGGGCGCAGGAGCGTGTCGCGAACGGCGGCGCGCGCATCAAGGTGCGCCTCGTGAAGGGCGCGAACCTCGCGATGGAGCGCGTCGACGCGGTCATGCACGACTGGAGCCTCGCCACGTACGGCGAGAAGGTCGACTCCGACGCGAACTACGTGCGGTGCCTCCGGTTCGCGCTCGAGAAGGAGCGCACCCGCGCGGTGCGGATCGGCGTCGCCGGTCACAACCTCTTCGACATCGCCTACGCCTGGCTGCTCGCAGGCAAGGCCGGTGTACGTGAGGATGTCGAGTTCGAGATGCTGCTCGGCATGGCGCAGGGCCAGGTCGAGGCGGTCACGCGCGAGGTCGGCCATGTGCTGCTGTACGTGCCGGTCGTACGTCCCGACGAGTTCGATGTGGCGATCAGCTACCTGGTGCGACGCCTCGAGGAGAACGCCTCGAGCGACAACTTCCTGTCGGCCGCCTTCGACCTCGCCGACGACCCGGCGATGTTCGACCGCGAGCGCGACCGGTTCCTCGCGTCCCTCGCCCGCGCCGACGATCCGGCGCTCGCGACCGGCGCGAACCGGTCACAGGACCGCGCCGCCGAGGCGATCGCGACCACCGACCCCGATGCGGCCCGAGCCGACTCCCCGCGCGCGCAGGCGCGGCTGCGCCGAGCCGCCGCGGCGTCCGACGAGGCCGGTCTGACGCAGGCCGTGATCGGCATAGCGCGCTCGGCTGTGCCGGGCGACACCGCCCCGGTCGAGCGGTCCGTCCCCGAGCAGGTGTTCGGCGCCGAGGCGTTCGTCGAGACCGCGGTGTTCGCGCCGCGCGAGTCCGCGGCCCGCGTCGCGGGCGCGCCGGGCTTCCGCAACACCGCCGACAGCGACCCGGCCCTGCCGGCGAACCGCGCCTGGGCGCGCAGCATCCTGTCCCGCATCGAGACCTCGCGCGCCGGCGACGCCACGGTCGAGGCGGCCCGTGTCACCGACGAGCCCGCGCTGCAGGGCATCGTCACGCGCGTGCGCGATGCCGCGCCGGCGTGGGGCGCTCTTCCTGCCGCCGAGCGCAGCCTGGTGCTGGCCGCCGCCGCGCGCGCACTCGAAGCCCGTCGCGGCGAGCTCATCGAGGTCGCCGCCTCCGAGACCGGCAAGGTCTTCGCCGAGGCCGATGTCGAGGTCAGCGAGGCCGTCGACTTCGCGAACTACTACGCCGCCACCGCGCGCGAACTCGACCGTGTGAGCGGCGCGGTGTTCGAGCCGGCTCGGCTCACCGTCGTGACGCCGCCGTGGAACTTCCCGATCGCGATCCCCGCCGGCGGAGTGCTGGCGGCGCTCGCCGCGGGATCGGGCGTCGTCTTCAAGCCCGCGCCGCAGGCACGGCGCTGCGCGGCGGTCGTCGCCGAGGCGCTGTGGGAGGCGGGCGTGCCGCGCGACGTGCTCGCGCTCGTCGACATCGACGAGGGCGGTCTCGGTCAGGCGCTGCTGTCACACCCGGACGTCGACCGGGTGATCCTCACCGGCGCGTGGGAGACCGCGGCCCTGTTCCGCTCGTGGCGACCCGACCTCCCGCTCCTCGCCGAGACGAGCGGCAAGAACGCGATGATCGTCATGCCGACGGCGGACCTCGATCTCGCGGCATCCGATCTCATCAAGAGCGCGTTCGGCCACGCCGGCCAGAAGTGCTCCGCCGCGTCGCTCGCGATCCTCGTGGGTCCGGTCGGCCACTCGCAGCGCTTCGCGCGTCAGCTGGTGGATGCTGCGACCTCCCTCCGGGTCGGACCGCCGTCCGACCCGCTCAGCGAGGTCGGCCCGGTCGTCGAGGCGCCGCGCGGCAAGCTGCAGTGGGCGCTCACCACCCTCGACGAGGGGGAGCAGTGGCTCGTCGAGCCGAAGCGCGTGGACGGGGCGCCCGAGTACGACGGGCGGCTCTGGAGCCCCGGCATCCGCACCGGCGTGCAGCCCGGCTCGCGCTTCCACCGCGAGGAGTTCTTCGGACCCGTGCTCGGCATCATGCACGCGTCGTCGCTCGCGCACGCGATCGAGCTGCAGAACGCCGTGGCCTACGGCCTCACCGCGGGGCTCTACACGCAGAATCCCGACGACCTCGCGCTGTGGCTCGACCGCGTCGAGGCGGGGAACCTCTACGTCAACCGCGGCATCACCGGTGCGATCGTGCAGCGCCAGCCGTTCGGCGGGTGGAAGCGCTCGTCGGTCGGCGCCGGCGCCAAGGCGGGCGGGCCCAACTACCTCGTCGGCCTCGGCCGGTGGCGCGCCACCTCGGGCGCCCCGACGTCGGCGACGCTGCACCTGCGTGGTCTCGACACCCGCATCGTCGCCCTCATCGAGGCGGCGCAGCCGTCGCTGGACTACGAGGCGTTCGAGTGGCTCCGTCGCGGTGCCCTGTCGGACGCCATCGCGTGGGACCGTGAGTACGGCCAGGTCAAGGACGTGTCGGGCCTCGGCGTCGAGCGCAACCTCTTCCGCTACCGCCCGATCCCGGCCGTCGCGCTGCGCGCCACGGCAGACGCCTCGTGGCAGGCCGTGCTGCGTGTCGTGATCGCGGGTCTGCGTGCCGGATCGCGACTGACGCTGAGCGCGCCCGTGGGCCTCCCCGCCGCCGTGCGCCGCGTGCTGGCGGAGGAGGATGTCGCCGTGTTCGTCGAGACCGACGAGCAGTGGCTCGAGCGCCTCACCGCCGTCGACATCGTCGCAGCGGCCGCCGACGCCGACCCCGAGCCGCGACCCGCGCGCGTGCGACTCATCGGCCAGCCCGACTCGGTCGCGGCGCTGCACACCGTCGTCGCGCAGGCCATGGGCGGTGACCCCGATCTCGCCGTCTACGACAACGAGGTCACCACCGCCGGCCGGCTCGAGCTGCTGCCGTTCCTCCACGAGCAGTCCGTGACGATCACCGCGCATCGCTTCGGCAACCCCGATCCCTGGAGCGAGTCCGTCATCTGACGCGGACGGATGCTGCGGCCCGCAGCATCCGTCGGCCCCGCCGTCTGCGTCTTTCGATATGGCTGCTCACGGGTTCGGGGCGCACGGCGATCGTTCGGGGCGCACCGGATGCGCCCCACCCGTGCGGCGCGCGCCCCGAACCCATGACGGCGGCACGACGAGCGCCGGCGCTGGTCAGGCGGCGGAGGCCGGCGCGGCCAGCGGCTCCGGCCGGGGAGCGCGCGCCGGACGGATGCCGATGATCAGCAGGTAGCCCACCATCCACAGCTCGCCGACGGTCGCCGGGATCACGAGCACGTCTGCGACGATGTCGGCGGCGCCGGGGAGCGCGGCCGACAGCACCGCGTTCACGACGTAGCCGACGCCGCCGGCGACCAGGATCCAGCCCAGGATGCGCGGCAGCCGCCCGGTCGTCAGGGCGAACCATCCCATGGGGACGAGCCACAGCCCGAAGAACACGGCGCCGACCGTCCAGAACGCATCCGCGACGACGCGCAGCAGGGGCGCGGCATCCGGCGTCGTCGCCGCCGCCGTCGCCGGATCGAGAGAGATCGCGAGAGCCGCCGTGAGCATCGCGGCGCTTCCCAGCACCGCGAGGGCGTTCCCCATGCCGAATGCGGCGACCGCGTAGGCCGCGACGGGGCGGTCTTCGCGGCACAGCGCGAAGAAGCCGACGGCCGCCAGCGACTGGGCGATCACCACGCCGAGTTCGAGGGCGATTCCGAGCTGCGCGTAGCCGAGCGCCTCGGCCGTGAGGGGGCGCACGAGCAGGAAGCCGAGGCCCCCGAGCACAGCGAGGGCGAGGTAGGCGCCGCCGGTCCAGCGGGCGGTGCGGATGAGCGAGGGCATGTCGATTCCTTCCGAGGTGGTGTGTAAAAGATTCTTGACACGCACGGTAGGCCCGCTTATCGTCGGTGTCAAGAATCTTTTACAACCCTCTGGGGGAGTCATGGTCTACGAAGAGCGCAACATCTGGTCGAGCCTCATCGTCAGCGTGATCGGCACGATCGTCTACGTCGTGATCGTGCTGCAGCAGGCCGACGGCGGTCCGCTCACCGACGTGGACTGGGTGCCGATCATGCTGTGGGTGATCGGTGCGAGCATCGTCGGTGCGATCGTGCTGAGCATCGCGTGGGGCATTCTCGCGGGCATGTTCGATCCCGACGGGGTGGGCAAGAGCGACCAGCGCGACCGCGACATCGCGCATATGTCGACGCGCGTCGGCCAGGCGTTCCTCATCATCGCGGGGCTCGGCGTCCTCGTCCTGTGCGCGTTCGAGGCGGACTGGTTCTGGATCGCCAACACCATGTACTTCGGCTTCGCGCTGTCGTCGATCGTCGGCGGCATCGCGAGCGTCATCGCGTACCGTCGGGGGCTCGTCTGATGGTGAAGCCCACGAAGGTCACCAACTCGATCCGCGCCGTCCGCGAAGCGGCCGGCATGACCCAAGCCGATCTCGCCCGTCGCGTGGGCGTCACGCGGCAGACCCTCATCGCCATCGAGCAGGGGCGGTACTCGCCGACGCTCGAGCTGGCCTTCCAGCTGTCCCGCGCCTTCGGCGTCGGGCTCGACGATCTCTTCGACTACCCGGAGGAATGACATGTCCGAGACAGGTCACGGATCCGCGTCCCTGCGCACGGACGCGATGCCCGCGTGGACGCAGCACCGATACGGCGAGGCCGACACTGTCGCACTCGAGAACATCGACGTGCCGGCGCCACGCCGCGGCGAGGTGCTCCTGCGCCTGCGCGCGACGGGCCTCAACAACGGCGACATCCGCGTCATGCGCGGCGAGCCTCTCGTCGTGCGCTTCGCGTTCGGCCTGCGCCGCCCGCGCCAGGCGGTGAGGGGGATGGATGCTGCCGCCACCGTCGTCGCGCGGGGCGACGGGGTGACGGAGCTCGCGGTCGGCGACGAGGTCGTCGGCGAGCTTCCCGGCGGCGGCGGGCTCGCGCGCTTTGCCGTCGCGCCGGTCGGTCGGCTGGTGCGTCGCCCCGCCGAGCTCGACCCCGCGGTCGCCGCCAGCCTGCCGGTCGCGGGCGGTACCGCCTGGCAGGCGCTGCGGCTCGGGGGAGTCACGGTGGATGCTGCGACCCCCTCCCCGCAGCGGGTGCTCGTGATCGGCGCCTCGGGTGGCGTCGGCACCTTCGCGGTGCAGCTCGCCGCCGGGCGGGGTGCCGAGGTGTGGGCGCTGTGCGGACAGCGCAACCGCACGCTCGTCGAGGGACTGGGCGCATCGCACACGTTCGACTACCGGCACGTGCAGCCGGGGTCGGCCGCGCTCGGTGAGGGGCGGTTCGACGCCGTCATCGACATCGCCGGCACCGCTTCACTGCGGGACCTGCAGCGGCTCGTGCACGACGGCGGACGGGTCGTGCTCGTCTCCGGCGAGGGCGGTCGCGTGCTCGGACCGATCGGCCGCATCGCCGGCGCCGCACTCCGCTCGATCGGATCGAAGCGCCCGCTGCGTCCGCTCGCCGCCGTCGCCAAGCCCGACGTGCTCGCCGAGCTGCTCGCGCTCGCCGCGGCCGGGAAGCTGAAGCCGGTCATCGAGGCACGCCTCCCCTTCGCCCAGGCGAGTGCCGGGCTGGCACGCGTGGCCGACGGCCACGTGGCTGGCAAGGTGGTGGTCCTCGCGGAGTGACCCGGGGCGCAGCATCCGGTGTCCGCATTTCCCAGGCCGTATGCGGCGTCCGTGAGACAATGGACGAGGCGTGCCCGGTTGACGGCTTCCTCAGCTCCGCCGGGCCTCTGGACAGCGTCCGCCGCGCCTCTACAGGAGCAAGATGTCCACGCAGAACACCGCGCCCGCCACCGCCCCGGTCACCGGGTCCGCCTCCGGCCGGATCCAGCAGATCCGCCGCTACCTGATGTGCCGCCCCGAGCACTTCACCGTCAGCTACACCATCAACCCGTGGATGGAGCCGGCCAACCCGACCGACACCGCCCTCGCGGTGCGCCAGTGGCAGGCCCTCTACGACACCTACCTCGCGCTCGGCCACGAGGTGCACCTCATCGACCCCATCGAGGGTCTGCCCGACATGGTCTACACGGCCAACGGCGGGTTCGTCATCGACAACGTCGCGTACGGCGCGAAGTTCCGCTTCCAGGAGCGCGTCCCCGAGGGTCCCGCGTTCATGGACTGGTTCCGTGACAACGGCTTCGAGGTCGCGGAGCCCGTCGAGGTCAACGAGGGCGAGGGTGACTTCCTGCTCGTCGGCGACACGATCCTCGCCGGCACCGGCTTCCGCTCGACCGGTGACAGCCACCGCGAGCTCGCCGACGTGTTCGGCAAGGAGGTCGTGAGCCTCAACCTCGTCGACCCGCGGTTCTACCACCTCGACACCGCGATCTCGGTGCTCGATCCCGTGGAGGGCCCCGGCGGCGTCGAGAAGGCCAACATCGCGTACCTCGAGCACGCCTTCGACGAGCGCAGCCAGGCGATCCTCGCCGAGCGGTACCCCGACGCGATCCGCGTCGCCGACGCCGACGGCGCCGTGTTCGGTCTCAACTCGGCCAGCGACGGCCTGAACGTGATCATCTCGCCGCGTGCGACGGGCTTCGAGGCTCAGCTGCGCGAGCGCGGCTACAACCCGGTGCTCGTCGACCTGTCCGAGCTGCTGCTCGGCGGCGGCGGCATCAAGTGCTGCACGCTCGAGCTGCGACGCTGACCCGCGCGAAAGAGGAGTCCCTGATGACCGCCGCCTCCACCTCACTCGATGCCGCGATGAGCCAGATCATCGCCGCCGAAGAAGAGCACGTCGCCCACAACTACCACCCGCTCCCGGTCGTGATCTCGCGCGGCGAGGGAGCATGGGTGACGGATGTCGAGGGCAAGCGCTACCTCGACCTGCTCTCGGCCTACTCGGCCCTCAACTTCGGGCACGGGCATCCTGCGATACTCGCCGCCGCGCAGGAGCAGCTGAACCGCCTGACGCTCACCAGCCGCGCGTACCACAACGACCGGCTCGGACCCTTCGCCGCCGCGCTCGCAGAGCTCTGCGGCAAGGACCTCGTGCTGCCGATGAACACCGGCGCCGAGGCCGTCGAGACCGGCATCAAGGTCGCCCGCGCGTGGGGCTACCGCGTGAAGGGCGTCGCTCCCGACGCCGCGAAGATCGTCGTCGCGCACGGCAACTTCCACGGGCGCACCACGACGATCGTCGGATTCAGCGACGACCCGCAGGCACGCGCCGACTTCGGGCCGTTCACGCCCGGCTTCATCGCGGTGCCGTTCGGCGATGCCGCGGTCATCGACGCCGCGATCACCGCCGACACCGTGGCCGTGCTCATCGAGCCGATCCAGGGCGAGGCGGGCGTCATCCTCCCGCCGGAGGGCTACCTCAAGAAGGTGCGCGAGATCTGCACCCGCCGCGGCGTGCTGTTCATCGCCGACGAGATCCAGTCGGGCCTCGGCCGGGTGGGCGAGACGTTCGCGTGCGACCGCGAGGGCGTCGTGCCCGACGTCTACCTCCTCGGTAAGGCGCTGGGCGGCGGCATCCTTCCGCTCTCGGCGGTCGTCGCCGACCGCGACGTGCTCGGGGTGATCCACCCGGGCGAGCACGGCTCGACGTTCGGCGGCAACCCGCTCGCCGCGGCGGTGGGCCTGCGCGTGGTCGAGATGCTGCAGACCGGCGAGTTCCAGGGCCGCGCGAAGCTCCTGGGCGAGCACCTCGAGGCGAAGCTCCAGGAGCTCGTGGGCCACGGCGTCACCGCGGTGCGCGTCGCGGGCCTCTGGGCCGGCGTCGACATCGACCCCGAGGTCGGCACCGGGCGCGAGATCGCCGAGCGCCTCATCGGACGCGGGGTGCTCGCGAAGGACACCCACGGCCAGACGATCCGCATCGCGCCGCCGCTCGTCGTGCGCGGGACGGAGCTGGACTGGGCGGTCGAGCAGCTGCGCTTCGTGCTCGCGGGCTGAGGCGTCGGAGGTCGTGGTTCTGCGGCGGCTCACGCCACGTCGACGTTGAGCTGCTGCCACCCGGTCGCGCCGTCGGGCGCGGGCCACGCGTCGGTTTCGGTCTGCAGCTCACCGGTCGCGCTCGTGGCGCGGCAGCGGATCGCGTGCGAGCCGCGTTCCGCGGTCCACGGGATCGACCACTGCACCCACGTGTCGCCCGAGATCGCCGACGCGAGCGCGGCCTCGCGCCACGGCCCATCGTCGACCTGCACCTCGACCTTCGCGATGCCGACGTGCTGCTGCCATGCGACCCCGGCGATCGTCGTGTCCCCTGGGCTCAGCCCCTGGGCCCTGCGGGGGAGGTCGATGCGCGACTGCAGCTTGATCGGCCCTTTCGCCGACCAGCCGCGCGTCGTCCAGTACGCGGTCGCCTTGTCGAACCGCGTCACCTCGAGGTCGGTGACCCATTTGGTCGCCGAGACGTAGCCGTAGAGCCCCGGCACGACCATGCGCACCGGGAATCCGTGCTCTGCGGGCAGCGGCTCGTCGTTCATGCCGACCGCGAGGATCGCATTGCGGGTCTGCTCCTGCAGCACCTCCAGCGGCGTGCTCGCGGTGAAGCCGTCGATCGACTTCGACAGCACCATGTCGGCGTCGGGTGTCGGCCGTGCGCGCTCGAGCAGCAGGCGGATCGGGTAGCCGAGCCACTTCGCGTTGCCGATGAGGTCGCCGCCGACGGGGTTGGAGACGCACGCGAGGGTGGTCCAGCTCTCCTCCAAGGGGAGCGCCAGCAGCTCGTCCCACCCGATCTCGACCTCCTGCTCGACGAGCCCGTGGATGCGCAGGCTCCACGTCGCAGGATCGACCTGCGGCACGACGAGCGCCGTGTCGATGCGGTAGAAGCTCGCGTTCGGCGTGACGACGGGAGTCATGCCGGTGAGGTCCAGCTGCGCGCCCGCGGGGACCGCGGGAGCCGCGACCGCCGGCGCGGGCAGCCGCAGCGCCTGGCGCACGGCGGTGACCGTGCGAGCGCCGGCCTGCAGCGCGGTGCCCGCGATCGCGGCGAGGACGCCGGCCGCCGTCGCGGCGCCCGCCCACGCCAGGAATCGGCGACGCGAGGTCGCGACCGGACGCGCTCTCTCGGCCTCGGCCTCGGCCCCGGGATCGGGGGGGTCCGCGCGGCGTCGGGGCGCGGCATCCGGTCCGCCCCGTGCCAGCGGCGCCAGCAGCGCGAGGACGGCAGCAGCGAGGAACCCGGCCAGGAGGGGCGACAGCCACGAGAGGCCCGTGGCGTCGGGGCGGAGCATCGCGAGCAGGGCCGCACCGGCACCGAGTGCCGCGAGCACCACGACGCCGTACCAGGGCCGCCGCAGCTCCAGGACGCCGACGATCGCCGCCAGGGCGAGCAGCACGACGGCGATCCCCACGAGGAGGGCGAGCTTGTCGGCTGTGCCGAACAGCGAGATCGCGGCATCCTTCGCCCACGGCGGGGCGAGGTCGATCAGCGTGCCGCCCACGACGGAGAACGGGCTCGACGAGGGAGCGATCAGCGCCGCGATCAGTTCGCCGGCACCTGCGCCGAGGACGACAGCCGCCACGCCCGCTGTCGCCCCCGCGAGCGCCGAGGGCCTCGCGGCGACGCGGGTCGCGGCACCCGCCTCACGAGTCATAGCGGGAGCATACGTCCGATCCGCCCTCTGCGGACCAGGAGAACGGCTTGGAAACACGAGCGCAACGAAGGCCGCATTAGGCTCTTCGCATGGGTGATCTGTTCGACGGCTACGGCTCCACGCTCGCGCCGCGCAAGACGCCCTCGGGGGTCCCCGCGTTCGACGAGATGTTCGGGAGTCCGGCCCACCCGGGTGCGCCGGCCGAGTCGCGCGAGGCCTATCGAGAGCTCTACCAGGCGCTCGCGCAGATGACCCAGGAGGAGCTGCGCGGCCGCACCGATTCCCTCGCGAGCTCGTACCTCGCGCAGGGCGTGACATTCGACTTCGCGGGCGAGGAACGGCCGTTCCCGCTCGACGCCGTACCGCGTGTGATCACGTACGACGAGTGGTCGCGCATCGAGGCCGGCGTCAAGCAGCGCGTGCGCGCGCTCGAGGCGTTCCTCGACGACGCCTACGGGCATCAGTTCTGTGTGCGCGACGAGGTGCTGCCCGCCGGACTCATCGCGAGCTCGCAGTACTTCTACCGTCAGGCCGCCGGCATCCACTCCGCCAACGGCGTGCGCATCCAGGTGTCGGGCATCGACCTGATCCGCGACGAGCACGGCGAGATGCGCGTGCTCGAAGACAACGTGCGCGTGCCCTCGGGCGTCAGCTATGTCATCTCGAACCGACGGGTGATGGCACAGACGCTGCCCGAGCTGTTCGTGTCGATGCGGGTGCGCCCCGTCGGCGACTACCCGAACAAACTGCTCGCGGCGCTGCGCGCCTCCGCCCCCGCGGGGATCGAGGACCCCAACGTCGTGGTGCTCACGCCCGGCGTCTACAACTCCGCCTACTTCGAGCACACGCTGCTGGCCCGCCTCATGGGCGTCGAGCTCGTCGAGGGCCGCGACCTGCTGTGCATCGGCGGCAAGGTCTTCATGCGCACGACCCGCGGACCCAAGCGCGTCGACGTCATCTACCGCCGGGTCGACGACGACTTCCTCGACCCGCTGCAGTTCCGCGCCGACTCCATGCTCGGGGCCCCAGGGCTCATGCTCGCGGCGCGTCTCGGCAACGTCACGATCGCGAACGCGGTGGGCAACGGCGTCGCCGACGACAAGCTGCTGTACACCTACGTGCCCGACCTCATCCGCTACTACCTGGCGGAGGAGCCCATCCTCAAGAACGTCGACACGTGGCGCCTCGAAGACCCGAACGCGCTCGAGGAGGTGCTCGACCGCCTCGACGAGCTCGTCGTGAAGCCGGTCGACGGCTCAGGCGGCAAGGGCCTCGTCGTCGGACCGGATGCTTCGCCCGCCGAGCTCGAGAAGCTCCGCAAGAACCTGCTCGCCGACCCGCGCGGATGGATCGCGCAGCCCGTGGTCATGCTGTCGACGATCCCCACACTCGTGGAAGACGGCATGCGTCCCCGTCACGCCGACCTCCGCCCCTTCGCGGTCAACGACGGCGAGGACGTCTGGGTGCTCCCCGGCGGCCTCACCCGCGTGGCGCTGCCCGAGGGACAGCTCGTCGTGAACTCGTCGCAGGGCGGCGGTTCCAAGGACACCTGGATCGTCGGCGGCGCCGCACCCGGCCACGTCGAGTACGGCCAGGGTCAGAGCGTCGCCGGCCTCGTCGCCGACCAGGCCGCCACGGTGACCGCGGCGATCCCGATCATCTACGACGCACAGACCGAGCCGACGCACTCGCCGCAGGACCGCCCGCGCACGCGCGTCGAGCAGCAGGAGCAGCAGCAGCAGGCTGCGGAGCAGGCCGGAGGCGCGTCATGCTGAGCCGCATCGCAGAGAGCCTCTTCTGGATCGGGCGCTACATCGAGCGCAGCGACGGCACCGCCCGCATCCTCGACGTGCACCTGCAGCTCCTCCTCGAGGACCCGTGGATCGACGAGGACACCGCGTGCCGGTCGCTCCTCAGCGTCATGGGGTCGCTGCCGCCCGAGGGCGTCGACCAGGTGCGCCGCGAGGACGTGCTCTCGCGCCTCGCCGTCGACCGCATGAACCCGTCGAGCATCGCGTACGCGCTCACCGCCGCGCGCGAGAACGCCCGCCGCGCCCGCGAGATCGTCTCGACGGAGCTGTGGGAGACCCTCAACACGACGAACGCCCGCATGCCCCGGCGCCTGCAGAACGACCGCGTGCACGAGTTCTTCCAGTGGGTGCGCGAGCGCGCGGCGCTCGCCGTCGGCATCGTGGACTCGTCGACGAGCCGTGACGAGGCCTGGCAGTTCTTCACGCTGGGGCGCAGCATCGAGCGCACCGACATGACTGCGCGCCTGCTCGCGACGAGGTCGCTGACCGAGGCATCCGGTCCGTCGTGGACGACCATCCTGCGCTCGTGCGGCGCGTACGAGGCGTACCTGCGCACGTACCGCGGCATGCCCAGCGCCCGCAACGCCGCCGAGTTCCTGCTGCTGGACCGCCTCTTCCCGCGCTCGATCATCTACTCGATCCAGCGCGCCGAGGAGTGCATGAGCGCCATCGATCCGCGCGCCGATCGCGTGGGCCACTCCAACACCGTGCTGCGGGCACTCGGCCAGATCCGCAACGACCTCGAGTACCGGCCGATCTCCGAGATCCTCGGCGAGCTGCCGACGCACATGGACCGCGTGCAGACCGTCACGCGCGAGGCATCCGAGGCCATCCGCGGCCGGTTCTTCCCGACGCAGGCCGAGCCCAGCTGGATCGGAGAGATCTCATGAAGCGCCTCCGGATCGAGCATCAGACGGGCTTCAGCTATCAGGGCGACGTGACCGCGTCGTACAACGAGGCGCGCATGCTGCCGGGTTCCACCGACAGCCAGTTCGTGCTCAACTCGTCGCTCGACATCGAGCCGTCGACCTCCGTCAACCAGTACGTCGACTACTTCGGCACACGGGTCGCGGCGTTCGACGTGCTGTCGCCCCACTCGTCGCTCACGATCACCGCGCGTTCGCTGGTCGAGGTGCGTCCGCGGCCACTCGAGCACATCGACGTGACGTGGGAGGGTCTCGCCCGCGAGGCGGCCCGCTCGCTCGAGACCGTCGAGCAGATGACGCAGACCCGGCGCACCCGCCCGCACGAGGAGGTCGCCGAGCTCGCACGGTCGATCGCCGCGCAGCACGACCACCCCGGCCGCGCCGCGCACGCGATCGCCGTCGCCATCGGCGACGCCGTCGAGTACATGCACGGCATCACCGGCGTCCACTCGACCGCCGCTGAGGCGTGGGAGGCGCGCAAGGGCGTCTGCCAGGACATGGCCCACATCGCCCTCGGCGCGCTGCGCGAGGTCGGCATCCCGGCGCGGTACGTGTCGGGCTACCTGCACCCGCGGCCCTCGGCCGAGGTCGGCGTCGCGGTGACGGGCGAGTCCCACGCGTGGATCGAGTGGTTCGCGGGGGAGTGGCAGGGCTTCGACCCCACGAACAACATCGAGATCGGCGACCGCCACGTGCTCGTCGGCCGCGGCCGCGACTACGGCGACGTGCCGCCGCTGCGCGGTGTGTACGCCGGCCCGTTCAAGAGCAACCTGCACGTCAAGGTCACGATCACGCGCGAAGCGTAGCCGACGGCGTCACCCCGCAAGGATCGGAGATCCGGCGGGAATCGGATGCCTCGGGCCGAGGCATCCGATCTCCGCTGGTTCTCCGAGTTTCGGGGCGACGGATGCTGCGGCTCAGGCCGGTTCGGCGGCTTCGACCTCGACGCGCTCCTCGTCGCGCGGCCTGCCGCCCCCGAGCGAGAGCGTGGCCAGCAGGCCGACCGTGAGGAAGCCCGCGGCGGCGAAGCTGGCGTACTTCGTGCCTTCCGAGAACGCCGCCTTCGCGTCGTCGGCGAGCTGCTCGGTCTGAGGCGATCCGGCGAGGCCTGCGATCGCGCCGCCGGCGCTGTCGACCACCGCCGAGACGACCTGGTCGCGCTGTTCGGCGGGGATCCCGCGGTCGTCGAGCTTCGCCGTGAGCACCGCGGAGGTCGTGGAGAAGAGGATCGTGCCGAGGATGGCGATGCCGAGCGCCGCCCCGAGCTGGCGCGCCGTCGACTGGGTTCCCGACGCCTGACCGCCCTCGGCGGTCGGCACGTCGGCGAGCACCACGCCGGTGAGCTGCGCAGTGGCGAGACCGACACCGAATCCGTACACGAACAGTGCGGGGATCAGCGGCACCCAGGAGGCGTCTGGCGCGATGACGAAGCCGACCGCCGCGATGCCGATGATCTCGGCCACGATGCCGACGCGCACGATCCACACCGGTGCCACGCGTCCGCTCAGGGCCCCCGCCAGTCCGCTCGCGGCGAAAGATCCGATCGCGAGGGCGAGGAGGATCAGGCCGGTCTGGACGGCCTCGAACCCGAGCACGAACTGGAGCCACAGCGGCAGCGCGAGGATCAGGCCGAACTCGCCGAGCGAGACCACCATCGCGGCCATGTTGCCGTTGCGGAAAGACGGGATGCGGAAGAGCCCGAACGCGATGACTGTCGGCTTGCCGGCCCGGCGGCGATGGAACCCCCACCAGATGAACGACACGATGCCCACGGCCGCGATCGCGAAGGCCACGGCGACGGGTGAGATGTCCCACGGCCAGGTCCATCCGCCGATCGTCACGTCCTTCTCGGCGGTGAGCCAGCCGTAGGTGCGTCCTTCGATCAGCCCGAAGACGAGGGCTCCGACGGTGATCACCGACAGCAGCGCGCCGAAGAGGTCGATCGACACGGCATCGCCGCGCGATTCGTCCACGGTCAGCAGCACCCCGACCACGATGGCGATCCCGAGCGGCACGTTGATGAGGAATGCCCAGTGCCAGGAGAACTCGGTCGTCAGCCAGCCTCCGAGCAGCGGGCCGACCGCGGCCATACCGCCGATCGTCGAGCCCCAGACCGCGAAGGCGACGGCCCGCTCGCGCCCCCGGAACGTCGCGTTGAGCAGCGACAGCGTCGTGGGGAGCATCATGGCGCCGCCGATGCCCTGAATGAAGCGCGCGCCGATGAGGAGTCCGCCCGTCGTCGCGAGCGCGGCCCCGACGGAGGCGAGGGTGAAGATGACCACGCCGATGAGCAGCATCCGTCGTCGTCCCCATCGGTCGGCGAGCGCGCCGAAGACGAGCAGCAGCGACGCGAAGACGAGGGTGTACGCCTCCTGCACCCACTGCACCTCGCTGGACGTGATGCCCAGGTCGTCGACGATCGCCGGGATCGCGACGTTGACGATGGTGGAGTCGACGATGATGAGCGCGACGGCGACGCTGATGAACACCAGCCCCGCCCATCGGCGGCGCGAACTCGAGGTCATATCGCTAGCTTATCTAGCGATATGACCTCGATCCAGATGATCTCGCCCTCAGGCGGGAGGGTTGTCGGGATCCAGCGTCTCGAGCGTCTCCTCCTCGACGGGATTGTCGGCCTCGAGCTGTTCCTCGGTGGTCTTGTCGCCGCCCAGCGGGCTGTCGCCTTCAGGGGCCTGGTCGTCGCTTCGCCGTTCGTCCATGGCGGTCACGCTAGCGCGGGACGGATGCTGCCGCCCGGGGCTTGACGGAGGTCACCAGGCAACTTCGGAATCTGCTGAAAGTTTCCTTGACGTTCGATGATGAAACGTGTCACCGTAGAGCGGTCTACAAAACGTAGAGCGATCTACGGATCGACCTCAAGGGAGAGGAAAAGCACGATGATGTCGCCTCAAACCACCAACCTCACGCGAAATCCGCGCGCGCGCCGACGTACGACGGCGCTCCTGCTGGGCGCCGCACTGATCGCCGCGGGCGGAACTGTCGCGTTCGCGGCACCCGCTGCGGCCGCCGACTGCGCCACCGTCCCCTGGATGGACACCTCGAAGTCGGCCGACCAGAGGGCTGAGGCGCTGCTGGCCGCCAGCACGCAGCACCAGAAGTACCGCTGGCTCGTGGAGCAGCCCGCGAACAGCCCGCAGCAGACGACCTGGTCGGGCGGCGTCGTCTACCCCGTGCAGGTGGACTGCACACCCACCGTCATCTACTCGAACGGCGCCGAGGGTGCGCACGGCAAGGCGGGCACCACCGCGTGGCCGGGCCCCATCGCCGTCGCGGCCTCATGGAACCTCGAGCTGGGAGAGCAGAAGGGCGCGATCCACGCGGACGAGGCGTTCGACAACCGCAGCAACGTCATCCTCGGCCCGGGCGTCGCCAGCGGCCGCACCCCGCTCTCGGGCCGCAATGCGGAGTACTTCGGAGAGGACGCGCTGCTCTCCGGCCTCATGGGCGCCGCGAACGTCCGCGGCATCGAGGACGGCAGCAGCCCCGATAAGCCGGTCATCGCCAACCTCAAGCACTACGTCGCGAACGAGCAGGAGCTCGACCGCAACAACAGCTCCTCGAACATCGACGAGCGCACGTTCCGGCAGGTGTACGACCTGCCGTACGAGATCGCGATCAAGGAGAGCGACCCCGACAGCCTGATGTGCTCGTACAACCAGATCAACGGCATCTGGTCGTGCGAGAACGACACCCTCACGACGAGCCTGCGCGACAAGATGGGCTTCGACGGCTACGTCATGAGCGACTTCGGCTCGGTCCACTCGACGGGTCCGTCGCTCATGGCCGGCCTCGACCAGGAGCTCAACCGGCCGATCTGGTTCACGCCGGTTCGGCTGGACGCTGCTCTGGCGGCGGGGGAGATCACCCAGCAGCGCATCGACGAGGCCGCGTTCCGGGTCGTGCGCACCTACATCAAGGAGGGGCTGTTCGACCACCCGCTCCCCGCGACCTCGACGCCCGTCACCGCGACGGACGAGTCCCGCGCCCTGGCGCGCGAGCTCGCCGAGGAGAGTGCCGTGCTGCTGAAGAACGACGACGGCATCCTGCCCCTCGACGACGGACCGCTCACGGTCGCGGTCGTCGGTCCGACGGCCTCGAAGACGCCGACGGGCGGCATCAGCTCCGCGCAGGCGTGCTCGGCCGGAGGCTTCGGCGCAGGTGGCGTGCTCAACTGCGCCAACGTCGTCGACCCGCTCACCGCGATCACCGAGCGGGTGCAGGCCTCGGGCGGAAGCGTCGTCTACAACAACGGCGCCGACCTCGCCTCGGTCGCCGCGACCGCTGCCCAAGCCGACGTCGCCATCGTGTTCGGCTACATCCGCACGGGTGAGTTCGCCGACACGGCAGACCTCCGCCTCGACTCGAACGGTGACGCGCTCGTGCAGGCCGTCGCTGCGGCGAACGACGACACCGTGGTGGTCCTCAACAGCGGAACCGCGGTCGAGATGCCATGGATCGACGACGTCGACGCGGTGTTCAGCAACTGGTTCGCCGGTGAGCAGATGGGCCCCGCTCTGGCCGCTCTTCTCTGGGGTGACGTCAACCCGTCGGGCAAGCTGCCGATGACCTTCCCGAAGTCGGTGGCCGACACACCGACCGGAAGCGACCCGGCACGCTACCCCGGCATCTTCTCCAACGGATCGACCACCCGGCCCGCCGGGTCGACGGAGGCACGCCAGGTGAACTACACCGAGGGTCTCCAGGTCGGCTACAAGTGGTACGACGCGCAGGGCATCGATCCGCTGTTCGAGTTCGGGCACGGCCTGTCGTACACGTCCTTCGCGTACAGCGACCTGGCGGTCGACCACGTGGACGATCCGGCGACCGGTGACGTGCTGTCGAAGGTGTCGTTCACGGTGACCAACACCGGCGCCCGCGCCGGCGCGGAGATCCCGCAGGTCTACCTGACGCTGCCCGACGCGGCTGAGGAGCCCGGCAAGCGACTCGTCGGCTTCGACCGCGTCGAGCTCGCGGCGGGTGCGAGCACCCGGGTCGAGGTCGTCGTCGACTCGACGGCGAGCAACCAGCCCTTCTCCATCTGGGATGTGGACGCCGACACCTGGACCGTGCTGGACGGCGAGTACACCTTCGCCGTCGGATCGTCGTCGCGCGACCTGCCGCTCACGCAGGACGTGTTCGTCGACCGCGTCGCGCCGAAGATCACCTCGATCACGGTCAACGGCAGCCAGAAGGTCGTGGTCGCCGCGGCCGACGAGCTGAGCGGCGTCGCGCTGATCGAGTACTCGACCCAGAAGAACAAGCAGGATGCCTCGGCATGGGCCCCGTACACGGGTCCGCTGCAGGTCGACGCGAAGAGCACCGTCTCGTTCCGCGTCACCGACCACAGCGGGAACGTCAGCGAGGTCGTCCAGGTGAACCGCAAGGACCTGCGCTGAGACCCCGGGGGCGGCACTCCCTGGGTCGCCCCCGGACCAACTGTCCGCCCCGTGGTGCCGCCACGGGGCGGACGACGCTTTCCCGGGCGCGCCGGGGTACGTTTGCCCTGCAGGTCTGCACCGACGAGGAGAAGAATGACGGATGCCCCCTCCCCGCGCCACGCGACGATCGAGGACGTCGCGCGGACGGCCGGCGTCTCTCGTGCCGCCGTGTCGAAGGTGCTGCGCAACGCCTACGGCGTGAGCGACGGGATGCGCGAGCGGGTGACGGCCGCGATGACCGAGCTGAACTACCGTCCGCGGATCGCGGCGCGGGCGATGCGCGGACGCACGTACACGCTCGGCATCGAGCTTCCGGATCTGGCCAACCACTTCTTCGCGCGGATCGCACGCGGTGCCACGAGCGCCCTCGAAGGAACGCCGTACCAGCTCATCATCGCCCCGGCCGAAGCCGGGTCGCGCGAGGGCCTGCGGGCGCTCGAGGCGCTGGTGGACCGTCAGGTGGACGGCGTCATCGCGGTGTCGCCGCGCGTCGACGAAGCGGGGCTGGAGCGGATCTCCGGTTCCGTACCCGTCGTCATGTTCGGGCGCCACGACACCTCCGACCGGTATGACGTGGTCGCGGGCGACGACGCCGCGGGGGCCCGTGCGGCGATGCAGCACCTGCTCGACCTCGGCCACCGCCGGATCGCGCATCTCACCCTGCACGAATCCGGCGCCTTCGAGCCGTTCCCGCACGGCGTGCGCCTGCGCGAGTACGAGGCGGCCATGGCGGACGCGGGGCTCGGCGCGCACGCCGCGGTCTGGCGCACCGACGAGGGCGAGGGTCCGTCCTCGGACGTCGTTCGCCGCATGCTCGCGGACGGGACGACGGCCACCGCCGTGTTCGCGGCCCACGACGAACTCGCCTTCGGTGCGATGCGCGCCGCGAAGGAGGCCGGGGTGCCGCTCGCCGTGGTCGGGTACGACGACGTTCCCATGGCCTCTCACCCCGCGCTCGGGCTCACGACCGTGCACCAACCTGGTGAAGCGATGGGCGCGCGTGCCGTCGAGATGCTGCTGGAGCGCATCGCCGGGCGCACCGAGGCGATGCACGAGATCTTCGAGATCGAGCTGAAGGTGCGCACCTCCACGCGCGCTCCTTCGAGCTGAGGGGGATCAGCGCGCCGCGACCACCGCGTTGTCGAGCTCGTCGAGATCGACGCCCGGCCGCTCGGCCTGGTTGGTGAGCAGCACGAAGGCGACGCCCGCGCTCGGGTGCACCCAGAACTCGGTGCCCGCCCATCCGCCGTGGCCGTACACGTCGCGGTCGATGAGGCCGGGGGCGCGCGTGCGCAGGTTCCAGGTGAAGCCCCAGTCCTGCCCGCGCTCGGCGGGGTACGGCTCGAGGCGCGGGATGTCTCCGGTGAGCGGGCGGAGCATCATCGCGAGGGTCGCCGGCTGCACGACGCCGCCGGCCTCGCCCTGCCCGATGCGCAGCAGCGCCGAGCCGAGCGCGAGGAGATCGCTCGCCGTGCCGATCATGCCCGCGCCGGGGTTGCGGTGGCTCGCGAATCCGCGCATGTCCAGGCCCAGACGCTCTGCGTCGACCACCGTGTGCGGCTCGACGGCCGGGTCCAGCGTGAAACCGCTCGCGCCGAGCGCGGCAGCCCACTCCGTGACGTCGGCATCCCATGTCCGTCCGGTGGTGTGGCGCACGAGTTCGGCGATGCCGTTGAACGCCACCGTCGAGTAGCGCGAGGCGATGCCGGCGGCGAAGTCGCGGCCCGGCGCGAGCAGTGCGGCGCGCAGCCCCTCGGCGGGGTCGAGCGTGGGTTCGCGGATGCCGGAGGTGTGGCTCGCGAGGTGGCGAAGGCGCACGACGTCGTCCCGGCCGGCTCCGAACGCGGGTAGCGCTGCGCTGAGCGGCGTCTCGGTGGTGAGCAGGCCGCGCTCGATCGCGCGTGCGGCGGTGAGGCCGGTGAGCACCTTGGTGATCGAGAACAGCCAGTACGGATCCTCGACCTGTGCCGTCCGCCCGTCGGTCGCGCCGAACGCGTCGAGCGCGACGACGCCGTCGGCGGTCGCGACACCCAGGACCGCGCTGGGCAGGCGTCCCGCCTCCACATGCCGTCGCGCCCAGTCGAATGCTGCCCCGTAGCCGGTCACGAGCGGGGCTCGTACCGCTCGGGAGACACGGATGCCGCCACCACGCGCCGCAGGTCCTCGAGAGACGCGTCGGGGCCGAACCACCCGTGGGCGCGCGCCTGCACGAGCACGTTGCCGAGCGCGGTCGCCTCGACCGGGCCGGCGAGTACGGGAAGGCCCGAGCGGTCGGCGGTCGCCTGGCACAGCAGCCGGTTGAGGGCGCCGCCGCCGACGATGTGGATCACGTCGATGTTCCTGCCCGAGAGCCGAGCGGCTGTCGCGAGCGCGTCCGCGAATGCCTGCGCGATGCTCTCGACGATCGTGCGAGCGAACGCCGCGCGGGTCGCCGGCACCGACGCACCGCTCTCGCCGAGCACCGCCGCGATGCGCGCGGGCATGTCGCCAGGGGCCGACAGTCGCGGGTCGTTGGCGTCGAACAGCGCGATGTCGCCGGACACGGATGCCGCGGCATCCAGCAATCCGGGAAGGTCGATCGCCGCGCCGTCCTCGGCCTCCCACGTGCGCACGGCCTCGCTCAGCAGCCAGAGGCCGGTGACGTTGTGGAGGAAGCGCACGCGTCCGTCCACGCCGCCCTCGTTCGTGAAGTTCGCCTCGCGGGCCGCGTCGCTGACGACGGGCTGGTCGAGCTCGACGCCGACCAGGCCCCACGTGCCGCACGAGATGTAGGCCGCATCGGGGGTGCTGAGCGGCACCGCGACGACGGCCGAGGCGGTGTCGTGCGAGCCGACCGCGATCACCTCGAGCGCCGCGCCCACGCGCTCGCGCGCTTCGCCGTGGAGGGTGCCGAGGGGGGCGCCGGGATCGACGAGCTCGGGAAGCACGGATGCCGGAACCCCCAGCTTCGCGGCGAGCTCGAGGTCCCAGGTGCCGGTGTTCACGTCGACCAGCCCGGTCGTCGACGCGTTGGTGCGCTCGGCGACGCGCGCGCCGGTCAGCAGGAACGCGACGAGATCGGGCACGAGCAGCGCGGAGCTCGCGTCCTGCAGCGCCGTCTCGACGACGTACTGGTAGAGCGTGTTGAACGGCAGGAACTGCAGCCCGTTGCGGCGGTAGAGCTCGTCGAACGGCACCCGTGCGTGCACCATCTCGACGCCGCGCGCGGTGCGCTCATCGCGATAGTGGAACGGCTCGCCGAGCAGCTCCTCGCCGTTGACCAGGCCGTAGTCGACGGCCCACGAGTCGATGCCGATGCTCGCGATGCCGGGCTCACGACGCAGCGCCTCGGCGAGGCCGTCGACGATGTGGCGGTACAGCGCCGAGAAGTCCCAGTGCAGGGAGTTGTCGGCCCCGGGCACGGGACCGTTCGGGAATCTCGACACCTGCTCGAGGCGCAGCATCCCGTCGTCGACGTAGCCGAGCATCACACGTCCGCTGGTCGCGCCGAGATCGACGGCGGCGACGACGCCGCCGCGGACGGGGGCGGCGTCTGCCGCAGCCCCGGTCGCTGAGCCTGTCGAAGCGTCCGTCATCGCAGGAACGCGGCGGCGACGCCGGAGTCGACGGGGATGTGGAGGCCCGTGGTGCGGCTGAGCTCGGGGCCGGTGAGGACGTACACCGCGTCGGCGACGTTCTCGGGCACGACCTCGCGCTTGAGGATGGTGCGGTTGGCGTAGAACTGGCCGAGGTCCTCTTCCTTGACCCCGTACGTCGCGGCGCGGTTGGCGCCCCAGCCGGCGGCGAAGATGCCCGAGCCGCGCACGACGCCGTCGGGGTTGATGCCGTTGACGCGCACGCCGTGCTCGCCGAGCTCGACCGCGAGCAGGCGCACCTGGTGGGCCTGGTCGGCCTTGGTGGCCGAGTACGCGATGTTGTTCGGTCCGGCGAAGACGGAGTTCTTCGACGAGATGTAGATGACGTCGCCGCCGAGCTTCTGGTCGATGAGGATCTTCGCGGCGGCCTTCGACACGAGGAAGGAGCCCTTGGCCATGACGTCGTGCTGCAGGTCCCAGTCCTTCTCGGTGGTCTCCAGCAGCGGCTTCGACAGCGACAGGCCGGCGTTGTTGACGACGAGGTCGACCCCGCCGAACGCGAGCACCGCGGCGTCGAACGCCGCCTGGATGGCGTCGGCGTCGGCGACGTTCGCGGCCACGCCGATGGCGACGTCCGTGTTGCCGAGCTCGGCCGCGGCGGCCTGCGCCTTCTCGAGGTCGAGGTCGGCGACGATCACGCACGCGCCCTCGGCGGCCAGGCGGACGGCGATGGCCTTGCCGATGCCGGATGCGGCGCCCGTGACGAGCGCGATGCGGCCCTGGTGGGTCTTGGGCTTGGGCATGCGCTGGAGCTTCGCCTCTTCGAGGGCCCAGTACTCGATGCGGAACTTCTCGGCGTCGGAGATCGGCGAGTAGGTCGACAGCGCCTCGGCGCCGCGCATCACGTTGATCGCGTTGACGTAGAACTCGCCGGCGACGCGGGCCGTCTGCTTGTTCGCGCCGTACGAGAACATGCCGACGCCGGGGATGAGGACGATGAGCGGGTCGGCGCCGCGGATCGCGGGCGACTCGGCGGTCGCGTGCGCGTCGTAGTAGGCCTGGTAGTCGGCGCGGTACTCCTCGTGCAGCTCGTGCAGGCGCGCGATGGAGTCCTCGACCGAGGCGTCGGCCGGCAGGTCGAGGATGAGCGGCTTGACCTTGGTGCGCAGGAAGTGGTCGGGGCAGCTGGTGCCGAGCGCGGCGAGCTCGGGCGCGCGCTCCGAGGCGAGGAAGTCGGTGACGACCTCGGCGTCGGTGAAGTGGCCGACCATCGGCTTGTCGGTCGACGCGATCCCGCGGATGGTCGCGGCGAGCGCGGCGGCCTTGGCGCGGCGCTCGGTCTCGGGAAGGGCCTCGAAGCCGGCACGCACGCCGCCGAAGGGCTCGGCCTTGCCGTTGGCGTCGATGTACGCCTGGGCGGTCTCGATGATCCAGAGCGAGTTCTGCTCGGCCTCCTCGGACGTGTCGCCCCACGCGGTGATGCCGTGTCCGCCGAGGATCGTGCCGATGGCTTGCGGGTTCGCCTTCTTGATCTCGGAGATGTCGAGACCGAGCTGGAAGCCGGGGCGGCGCCACGGCACCCACACGACCTTGTCGCCGAAGATCTTCGCGGTCAGCTCCTCGCCGTCGGCGGCGGTCGCGATCGCGATGCCCGAGTCGGGGTGCAGGTGGTCCACGTGGTTCGCGTCGACGAGCCCGTGCATGGCGGTGTCGATCGAGGGGGCGGCCCCGCCCTTGCCGTGCAGGCAGTAGTCGAACGCGGCGACCATCTCGTCCTCGCGGTCCACACCCGGGTAGACGTTCACGAGCGAGCGGAAGCGGTCCAGGCGCAGCACCGCGAGGCCGGACTCCTTGAGCGTGCCGAGGTCGCCGCCCGAGCCCTTGACCCACAGCAGCTCGACGGGCTCACCGGTGACCGGGTCGGTCTCGGTGCCCTTCGCCGACGTGTTGCCGCCGGCGTAGTTCGTGTTCTTCGGGTCGGCGCCGAGGCGGTTCGACCGGGAGATGAGGTCGGAGACGGCCGGGTTGGTCATGATGCGTTCCTTCTGATGTGGCTGGGGCGCTCAGGCGAGCGAAGCGGTGACGGGCTGGGGCGGCTGGCGGGGAGGGCGGTGAGACGGGTCGCGAAGCGCTCGATGGTGACGGATGCTGCGGCCTCGTGCGGACGGTTCAGATGGCCGTGCTCGGTGCCGGGCTCGGTCACGACCTCGATCGGACGGCCGGCGGCGCGCAGGGATGCGGCGAACGCCTCGCCCGAGACGCGGAGCTCGTCGACGTCGCCGTTGACGATGAGGGTCGGCGGGAACTGCACGAGGTCGACGGGGCGGGCGAGGCCCGGGATTGCGCCGAGCGGGGCACGCTCGACGGAGCCGCCGAGGTAGTTCTCGTACATGGCGCGCACCAGGTCGGCGCCGAAGCGGTCGGCCTCGGGCTGTGCGTCGAGCGCGGCGCGGAGCGCGGCATCGGGCGCCGGCTGCACGGCGAGCAGAGTCGGGTACGCGAGCAGCGCGAGCGCGGGGAGCGCCGCGCGCCGCTCGATGAGGCGCAGCGTCGCACCCGCGGCGAGGTTGCCGCCGGCGCTCGTGCCGCCGATGGCGATGCGGTCGCGATCGACGCGGAGGCGGCCGGCATTCTCGGCGAGCCACGACCAGGCCGTGAGGACGTCGTCGGATGCCGCGGGGTAGTGGTGTCCGCCGGGGGACCGGCCCGCAGCATCCGTCCATCCGGCCGGAACGGGGGCGAGGCGGTAGTCGACCGACACGACCGTCGTGCCCCGCGCGGCGAGCTGAGACGCCACCCAATCGGACTCGGGCATGTCGAGGTCGCCGAAGGCGAAGGCGCCGCCGTGCGCCCACACGAGTCCGGTGCCGTTCGGCTCCCGCGCGGGATAGACGCGCACGAGTCCGTCGGCGGCGGAGTAGGGCTCGCTCATGAGGTCCTTCGGGTTCGGGCCGGCAGCGGTGCCGGGATCGAAGTGGTGCACCGGGGGCGCGAGGATCGGCATCCCACGCCCCCGGTGGGCTTGTGCGGGGGCTACGCGCCCCAGCCGGCCTGCGTGCCGCCGACGCGGTCCGCGGCGATCTTCTGCTGGTAGCCGGATGCCGCGTATGCGGCCATCGGGTCGGCGGCGAGTCCGCGCGACTCGCGCCACTCGGCGAGCGCCGGACGCACGTCGGTGTAGAACGCGTCCATGAAGACGGCGTTCGCGGCGAGCACGTCGTTCGCCTGTTGCGCGGCGGCGAGCGCGTCGCGGTCGACGAGGAGCGCGCGGGCGGTCATCTCCTGGACGTTGAGCACCGAGCGGATCTGCCCGGGGATCTTGTCCTCCACGTTGTGGCACTGGTCGAGCATGAACGCCACGTCGGGGTTGTTCAGGCCGCCGCCGCGCACGACCTCGAAGATGATGCGGAACAGCTGGAACGGGTCGGCTGCGCCCACGATGAGGTCGTCGTCGGCGTAGAAGCGCGAATTGAAGTCGAACGAGCCGAGCTTCCCGAGGCGCAGCAGCTGCATGACGATGAACTCGATGTTGGTGCCCGGAGCGTGGTGGCCGGTGTCGAGGCAGACCATCGCCTTGTCGCCGAGCGAGGCGACCTGGGCGTAGGAGGTGCCCCAGTCCGGAACGTCGGTGTGGTAGAACGCCGGCTCGAAGAACTTGTACTCGAGCACGAGACGCTGCTCCTCGCCGAGCCGGTCGTAGATCTTCTGCAGCGAGTCCTGCAGGCGGTCCTGACGGGCGCGGATGTCGGCCTGCCCCGGGTAGTTCGAGCCCTCGGCGAGCCAGATCTTGAGGTCGCGCGAGCCGGTGGCATCCATGATGTCGATGCACTCGAGGTGGTGGTCGATCGCCTTGTTGCGGATGCGGTCGTCGTGGTGCGTGAGCGCCCCGAACTTGTAGTCCTCGTCCTGGAAGGTGTTCGAGTTGATGGTGCCGAGCTCGACGCCCAGGTCTTCCGCGTGGCGGCGCAGGTCGGAGTAGTCGTCGACCTTGTCCCACGGGATGTGCAGGGCCACGCTCGGCGCGAGCTTCGTGTAGGCGTTGACCTGCGCGGCATCCGCGATCTTCTCGTACGGGTCGCGCGGCGTGCCGGGCGTCGTGAACACGCGGAAGCGCGTGCCGGAGTTGCCGAACGCCCAGCTGGGCAGCTCGATGCCCTGGCCCTCGAGAGCGGACTGGATGTCGGGTGACAGCGTCGTCATGATGCGGTGCCTTCTTCGGTGGTGTCGGTCGCCGTGCCCCGGGCTGCGGCGAGTTGGTCGTGCAGATTGAAGATCTCGGTGAGCGGGGTGGCCGCCTGGTCGGGCCGGCCCTCGAGGCCGACGAAGAACCGGCCCATCTCGGCCTCCCAGCGCGCGGCGACCTCGGAACCGGCGAGGTAGGTCTGTGCGGCCTCGTCATCGTCGGTCTCGTAGTAGCCGATCAGGCGTCCGCCTTCGCCCAGGAAGAGCGAATAGTTGCGGCGACCCGAGGCGGCGATCTCGGCGAGCATCTCGGGCCACACCGGCGTGTGGCGGGCGACGTACTCGTCCAGCAGTTCGGGTCGCACCGTCAGCTGGAAGCAGACGCGCTTCGTCGCGGTCGCGCTGGTCATGGGTGGGACGCCTCTCGGGTGGGCGGCGATGTCGGCTGCGACACCCCCGGTGCGATGAATCGTTTCAACGATAAACGGCGAGTTCGCTTTCCGCAAGTGGGAGAGCGCTTTCCCTCGAATCGTACGCCGTGGGTGACGATGTGTCGATAGCGTGAGAGCCGATTCGACGCGAGGGAGCACGGATGGAGCATCAGGAGCGGGCGCTGGCCGCCTATGTCGAGTCCGTACGGGAGCAGCCCGGGGCTCTGGGAGTGGTGCTCGTGGGATCGGTCGCCCAGGGCAGGGAGCGCGAGGACTCCGACGTCGACGTGTATCTCGTCGTCGACGAGGAGCGCTTCGGGGCCGAGACCGCGCAGGGGCGCTTCGCCTGGGTCGAACGACGCGACCTGGACTACCCCGGCTCGTACATCGACATCAAGCTCGTGAGTCCGTCGTATCTCACCACGGCCGTCGAGAAGGCCGACGACCCGACGCGGGCGTCGTTCCTCGGCGCGCGGGTGGCCTGGAGCGTGGTCCCGGGACTCGACGAGACGATCGCCCGCATCGTCGAGCTTCCGGACGAGGTGTGGGACGACCGCGTGCGCTCGTTCGTCGCGCAGACCCACCTGTACGGCGGCTACTTCCTGCGTCAGGCGGTCGAGCGTGGCGACGGATTCCTCCGCCGCCACGCCGGACTCCACCTGGCGCTGGCCGCCGCGCGTGCGGCGCTCGCGGCGAACCGTGTCATGCTTCCCGGTCCCAAGTACGTCTCGAAGCTGGTCCACGCCGTTCCGACGCCCGCAGGCTTCGTCGAGGCCTGGAATCAGGTCGTCGACGAGCCCGGCATCGAGGTCGCGGACGAGCTGATGCGGATCCTCGACGAGTGGGTCGGGGACGGCCTCACCCCCGACGAGGCGCTGTCGACGTTCATCCGCGACAACGAACTCGCCTGGCTCCGGGGGAGTGTCCCCGCGGAGTTCTGGTGAAGCCACCGCCCATCACCCCTTGACCGCTCCGCTGGTCATGCCCGCGACGATCTGTCGGTTGAAGAAGATGTACATGATGAGCGGCGGGATGGTCGTCAGCAGGATGTACATGAACAGAAGGTTGAACTGGCTCACGGTCTGGCTCTGGAAGTTGTACAGGCCGAGCTGCACCGTGGGGTAGTCGTTGCCGGGCAGGAAGTACAGCGGGTTCTGGAAGTCGCTGAACACGAACACCGCCTGCACCACGATGACCGTGACGATCACGGGCTTGAGCAGCGGCAGCACGACCGTGAAGAACAGTCGCATCGGGCCCGCGCCGTCGATGATCGCGGCCTCGTCGAGTTCGCGGGGGATCGTGGCGACGAAGGCGCGGAACAGCAGCACGCAGAATGCGAGCCCGTACGTCGCCTCGATCAGGATCATGCCGGGGATCGTCTTGAACAGTCCGACGCCCTGCAGCACCCAGATCGTGGGAACGACCGCGGGGGGCACGATGAGCGCCGCGAGAACGGCGAAGTTGATGAACGGGTTGAGCTTCGTGCGCTTGCGCTGAAGGACGTATCCCACCATCGCGGCGAGGACGACCATGATGGCGCAGCTGAAGACGGTGATGACGGTCGACCAGAGGAAGGCCCACAGCACCTGGTAGTCGTTCTTCTCGATCACCTCGACGAGGTTCGGCCAGAACTGCCATTCGGTGGGGAGGCTGAACTGGACGAGGCCCGCTTCCTTCGAGTCCTTCGCGGACTGCAGGAACACGAACACGAAGGGTACGAGGAAGACCACGACGGAGACGATGATCGCGATGATGCCGACCAGGTACTTGCGCATCCATCGACGCGCCGTCATCGGGCGCCGGTCCTCCCGTGGGGCGCGGCCGCCGCGGAGCTTGCGGGCGTCGGCGGTGGTGAGGGTCTCGGTGACGGTCACAGCTCCGCCTCCCTTCTGTTGAGGAACCACGAGACCGGCACCATCACCGCCGTGACGACGATGAAGAGGATGACGTTGCCCGCGGTGGACAGGCCGAAGAAGCCCGCCTGGTACTGCTTGTAGATGACGGAGGCGATCACGTCGCTGGAGAAGCCGGGACCGCCCTTGGTCATCGCCCAGATCATCGCGAACTCCCGGAGGCCGCCGATGAGGGAGAGGATGATCACGGTCGCGGTCGCGGGGCGCACGAGCGGCAGCGTGATGTTCCGGAAGATCGACCACGCGCCCGCGCCGTCCATGCGCGCCGCCTCGAAGTACTCGTGGGGAATCGCGACGATGCCGGCCATGAAGATGAGGGTCGCGATCCCGACGCCCTTCCAGATGTCGACGCCCGCGACGGTCAGCAGGGCGAGGCTCGGGTCGGTGTACCAGCCGGGCTCGGGGAGGTTGAAGAACCCGAGGACGTTGTTCACGACGCCGTGGAACGGGTCGAGCAGCGCCTTGAAGGTGAGGCCGACGCCGATCGTGGAGACGAGGACCGGGAAGAACACGACGGCGCGCAGGTAACCGCGGCCGAGGATGGGCCCGGTCAGGAGCAGCGCGAGCGCCAGCCCCAGCACGACCTTCGACGCCGAGGTGACGAAGCCGTAGATGAAGGTGTTGATGAAGCCCTGGACGAGCTGGGGCTCCTGGAAGAACTGGACGAAGTTGTCGAAGCCGATGAACTCGACGTTGAAAAGGGTCCAGCGGGTGAGCGAGAAGTAGAACGACGCGAACGTCGGCACCGCGAAGAACACGAGGAACAGCACGGCGGCGGGGATGTAGAACCAGCTGGGGTACGGGCTTCGGATGCCCTTGCGCTTCTTCTGCCCGGAGGTGCCCTTGGTGGCGGGTGGGGCCGCTCCGGTCGGCGCGACTGCGGTCGTCATTTTCACTCCTTCGTGAAACGGGGCCGGCGGCGTGGCCGCCGGCCCCGGTCTTACTTGTTCTCAGTGAACCCGGTGCCTGATCACCAGCCCGGGAGACCCAGCTGCTGGGCCTGCTTCTTCACATCGTCGTCGTACTGCGCCGCGCCGTCCTCGGCGCCCGTGATTCCGGAGCCGACCGCGACGGTGATGTTCTCGAGGTTCGGTCCCTTGATGGGGGAGAGGAACTCGAGAGCAGACCCGGTGGCGTCGGAGTCGAAGTACGCCTGGATGTCGTTCACGAGGTCGGGCACATCGCTGGGCAGCGTGCAGGCGCTCGTGACGTACGGGCCGGCGATGGAGCCGCCCTCGTTCTGGACCTGGCAGCCGTCCTTCGAGTTGGCGAATGCCACGAACTTCTTGGCGGCGTCGAGCTTGTCGCCCTCGGTGGACTTGGCGATGTAGATGGCGTTCGGCTGCCACATCGTGATCGCGGTGTCCGCGGCGTCCGCTGCCGGCAGGGCGAACACGCCGATGTCGTTCACCAGGTCGGGGTTGTCCTGCTGGACCTGCGAGATGGTCGCCGACAGCATCGGGTACTGCGCGCCCGTGCCTTCCGCCAGAGCGTTCATCGCCTGGGCGTTGGTCATCGACGCAAAGTCCTCGTTGAGCAGGCCCTTCTCGAAGACCTCGGCGCCGTGGGTGAAGCCCGCCAGTGCCGGCTCTTCGACGTACTTGGCCTTCGGGTCGTTGGCGGTGTACTCCTCGGCCCAGTCGGGGTTGACCTTCGAGACGTTCGCGAAGTCGCCGAGGACGAACAGCTGGCTGGTCCAGGTGTCGCCGAAGGACTGCAGGATCGGGGCGACGCCGCCGCCGTCGGACTTGATCTTCTCGCTGTTCGCGATGAACTCGTCCCACGTCGTGGGGACCTCGAGGCCGAGCTTCTCGTAGACCTTCTTGTTGTAGAGCACCGCGCCGGCGAACGACGTGCCCCAGGGCGCGCCGTAGAGTCCGTTGTCGGTCGACACGACGGCCTTGAAGTCGTCGGTGAGGTCCTTGACCCAGTCCTCGTCGCTGAGGTTCACCAGCGTCTGGTCGGGGTTCAGCGCCTGCATGAGCGAGCCCGAGTTGTAGTGGAAGACGTCGTTCATCGAGTCCGTCGACAGCTTGGTCTTCATGAGGTTGTCACCCTCGGTGCCGCCGGGCTGCGTCTCGAGCTTGACGGTGATGTCGGGGTTGGCCTTCTCGAAGGCCGCGATGAGCGCCTTGGCCTGGTTGGTGTTGGCGTCGTCGCTCTGGGTGAGATAGCTGATCTCGACCTTGCCGTCGTTGGAACCGCCACCACCGCTGCACGCGGCCAGCGGCACGGCGAGTGCCACCACTCCCGCGGTTGCGAGGAGCACTCTCCGGGTGGAAGAGCTCTTCATCTTTACCTCCTTGTAAAGCCGAGCGGATGGTCCGCCCACGCTGCCGGATTCCCTGGTGCTGCGTTGATCGACTCGCTGCCCGGGTGGCATTGAAACCATTCAACCCTCGTAAGGTACGTCCGTTCCGGCACGGGGTCAACAGTGGGATCCGAACTGATCCGTCACGATCGTGTAACGGTCTACACTTCGATTGACAACGAGCGTGAATCGTTTCACGATGGTCGAGCGGGTCGGCGACGCGGCCGACCGCCGAAAGGACTCAGCCATGACGGCTCTTCCCTCTGCCTCCGCAGTCGATCCCGGCGTGCGGGTCGCCGGACTGCGCACCCAGCACGGCGCCGGATTGCTCGGCGTGCCGCGCACCGGGCTCCGCCTCAGCTGGCGTGCCGAGAGCGACGATCCCGATGCCCGTCTCGTCGGCTATCAGGTGGCAGAAGGCGCTGAGGGAGCCGAGCCCACGCCTGCGGAGCCGGTCGCCGACTCCCGGACGGTCGGCATCGCGGTTCCGGGAGAGCTCGCCGCCCGCGAGCGCCGCGCCTTCTCCGTGCGCGTCGCCACGCCGCGCGGGTGGAGCGCGTGGAGCGAGCCGCTGGTCGTCGAAGCCGGCGTCGACGGACCGGAGCTCGAGGCATCCGTCATCGGCGCCGACACCCCCGCCGACGGACCCGTGCCGCTGCTCCGGACCGAGTTCGTCGTCGACGAGGTGCCGACCGCCGCCCGGCTGCGCCTGAGCGCGCTCGGTCTCGTCGATGCGTGGATCAACGGCGTCCGCGCGACCGACGCCCTCCTCACGCCGGGGTGGACGTCGTACCAGGAGCGCATCGTCGTCGACACGCTCGACGTCACGTCCCTCTTGCGGGCCGGCGCGAACGTCATCGTCCTCGCCGTCGCCGACGGCTGGTACCGCGGCAGCTTCGGCTTCGCCCGCCGCCAGGCCATCTACGGCGACCGCACCGGCGCGCTCGCGCAGGTGGAGGCCGACGGCGAGATCGTCGCGAAGACGGATGCCTCGTGGCAGACCGGGTTCGGACCGCTCCGCAGCGCCAGCATCTACGACGGCACCCTGACCGACCTGCGCCTCGACGACCCCACCGTGCACGAGCCCGGGTTCGCGGGCGACGGCTGGGTCGCAGCATCCGTCGTCGATGTCGACTCCGCGCGATTCGAACCCCGCTCGGCGCCGCCGGTGCGCGTGGTGGCGGAGCTGCCGATGGCGCTCACACCGCACGACGGACGCACGCGTCTGGACGGCGGGCAGAACCTGTCGGGTTGGGTGCGCCTGGTGGTGCGCGGCCGCGCGGGCGATGTCGTCACCGTCCGCCACGCCGAGGTGCTCGAGCCCTCGGGCGACCTGCACGTCAAGGCGCTGCGGTCGGCGAAGGCCACCGACGTCTACACGCTCGATCGCGACGGCGAGCACACGCTGGAGCCCGCGTTCACGTTCCACGGCTTCCGCTACGCCGACGTCGAGGGCGCCGAGGTCGTCTCGGCGACGGCGGTCGCGATCTCGAGCGATCTCGCGCCGCGGAGCACCTTCTCGTCGTCGCATGAGGCGCTCGACCGGTTCCACTCGAACGTCTTCTGGTCGCAGCGCGACAACTTCGTGTCGGTGCCCACCGACTGCCCGCAGCGGGACGAGCGTCTTGGCTGGACCGGCGACGCGCAGGCGTTCGCGGCGACGGCGAACACGCTCATGGACACCGAGTCGTTCTGGATGTCGTGGCTGCGCGATCTCGAGATCGACCAGACCGACGAGGGCGGCGTGCCCGCCGTCGTGCCCGACATCATCCGCCCGCAGGACATGCTCATGGGCGGCGTGCCCACCGAGAACATGGGCCGCGCCGGATGGGCGGATGCCGCCACCATCGTGCCGCTCGCGGTCTACGAGTCGTACGGCTCGACGGAGGTGCTCGCGCGTCAGCGCAGCAGCATGCGGCGCTGGGTGGAGCACCTGCGCCGCCGCGCCGGCGACGGCGTCGTGCTGCCGGGCGGCGACTTCCAGTTCGGCGATTGGCTCGACCCCGACGCCCCCGGTGAGCGGCCCTGGGAGGCCAAAGTCTCGAGCGACTTCGTCTCGAACGCCTTCTACTCGTGGTCGGCACGCCTGCTCGCCCGCGCCGAGCGCATCCTCGGCGACGCCGAGAACGCCGGCGACTACGAGGCCCTCGCCGACCACGTCGGAGCCGCGACCTTCGAACGCTGGGGCGAGGAGGCGATCCGCACGCAGAGCGGTGCGGCGATCGCCCTCGAATTCGCCCTGGCGCCGGCCGAGCGCCGCTCCGAGATCGCGGACGCGCTCGCCGAGAACGTGCGCCGCGAGAACGGCCGCATCGCGACCGGATTCCTCGGCACGCCCCTCGTGCTGTTCGCGCTGTCGAACTCGGGCCACCTCGACGAGGCGTACCTCATGCTGCTGCGCCGTGACGCCCCGTCGTGGCTCTACCAGGTGGACCGCGGCGCGACGACGGTGTGGGAGCGCTGGGACGCCATCCTCCCCGACGGCAGCATCCACTCCGGCGCCATGGACGCGCTCCCCACCGAGGATGCCTCGGAAGAGGACACCGGCATGCTGTCGTTCAACCACTACGCGTACGGCGCGATGATCGACTGGGTGTACCGCACGGTGGCGGGTCTCGCGCCGGACGCCGAAGACCCCGGCTACCGCACGGTGCACGTGGCTCCTCGCCCGGCCGTGGGACTCGAGCACGCCTCGGCGTCGATCCAGACCCCGCAGGGGCGTCTCGCGATCGACTGGCGCGTCGACGGCGACGTCTTCGAAGCCACCCTCGAGGTGCCCTTCGGCTCGCGTGCCGTGCTCGACCTCCCGGTCACCGCGGGCTCGGAGACGGCCGTCGACGGCGCTCCTGCCCCCACCGAGCTCGGCCACGGCACGCATCGCATCACGGTCACCGCGCCCGCCGTCGCGACGCCCGGCGCCGTCGTCCCGGCCTGATCGCAGCATCCGTCAGCCCTTTCCCCACCCCAGACCACACACCCGAGGAGTGCCATGAGCGGCCCCGTTCCCCACATCGTCATCGACGCGCCGTACCGCAGCGACGTCGTCGCCTCACCCACCCCCGAGATCGGCTGGCGCACCGAGACCGACATCCCCGGCTGGCTGCAGGCCGGGGCCGAGGTCGAGGTCACCCGAGCCGGCGAGGTGTCGTCGCACCGCGTCGACGGCCGGATCTCGACGCGGCTCGCATGGCCGTTCGCCCCGCTCTCCGCGCGCGAGGAGGCCGCGCTGCGCGTGCGGGTCACCGGCGTCGACGGCGTCGAGGGTGACTGGAGCGAGCCGCAGCGCGTCGTCGCCGGGTTCCTCGCCGAGGGGGAGTGGCAGGCCGTGACGATCGGCCTCGCCGCGCCCGCAGCGAACGCGCAGCCCGCGTACCTGCGGTCCGAGTTCGACGTGACCGGTCCGGTGGCACGCGCCACGCTCTACGCGACGGCGCTCGGCGTGTACCAGGTGGCGATCGACGGCATCGACGTCGACGACCAGGTGATGAAGCCCGGCTGGACGCCGTATGCGCACCGCACCATCCACGAGACCACCGATGTGACCCGTCTCGTCGCGGAGGGCCACAACGCCATCGGCGTGCGCCTGGCCGGCGCGTGGGCGACGGAGAGCTTCGGATTCCGCGAGAACGCGCGTCCCCTCTACGCCGACCAGCCGCGCTTCGCGGGTCAGCTGCTCATCGAGTACGCCGACGGGTCGAGCGAATGGATCGTCACGGATGCCTCGTGGCAGGCGTCCACCGGACCCCTCACGGCGAGCGGGCTCTACGCGGGCGAGGACCACGACGCCCGGCTCGCCCTCGTCGACCGCGACGGCCGGGGCTTCGCCGAGGCGGGGTACGCCGCAGACGACTGGGCGCCGGTCGCCGAGCTCGACGCGCTGCGCGCGCCCGAGGCTCGCGTGTCGCCGTTCGTGCGACGCATCGAAGACCTCGCGGTGCGCGAGGTCATCACCACCCCGAGCGGCAAGACGGTCCTCGACTTCGGCCAGAACCTGGTCGGGCGCCTCCGGATCCGCGTGTCGGGTCCCGCAGGCTCCGTCATCACGCTGCGGCACGCCGAAGTGCTCGAGGACGGCGAGCTCGGCACGCGGCCGCTGCGCGCGGCCGCCGCGACCGACCACTACACACTGTCGGGCCAGGGCGCCGAGGAGTGGGAGCCCGAGTTCACGTTCCACGGCTTCCGCTACGCCCAGATCGACGGGTGGCCGGGCGAGTTCGACCCGTCCGCCGTCACCGCGGTCGTCATCCACAGCGACATGGAGCGCACCGGCTGGTTCGAGGCATCCCATCCGCTCGTCAACCAGCTGCACGAGAACATCGTGTGGGGCCTGCGCGGCAACTTCCTGTACCTGCCCACCGACTGCCCGCAGCGCGACGAGCGTCTCGGCTGGACGGGCGACATCCAGGTGTTCGCGCCGACGGCGTCGTTCCTCTACGACGTGCGCGGATTCCTCGACTCGTGGCTGCGCGACCTCGCGCTCGAGCAGGTCGATGGCGTGGTGCCGTTCGTCGTGCCGAACGCGCTCGGCGTCGCCCGCCCCGCCGCGGCGTGGGGTGATGCCGCCACGATCGTGCCGTGGGTGCTCCACGAGCGCTACGCCGACGTCGCCACCGTCGAGCGCCAGTACCCGAGCATGAAGGGCTGGGCGGACGTGCTCATCCGGCTGGCCGGCCCGCGCCGGCTATGGGAGGGGATGTTCCAGTTCGGCGACTGGCTCGACCCCGACGCGCCGCCGCATTTGCCCGCCAACGCGAAGACGGATGCCGACATCGTGGCGTCGGCGTACCTCTTCCGGTCTGCGGACGCCGTGGCCCGCGCCGCCGCGCTCCTCGGCAAGGACGACGAGGCCCGGGAGTACGCCCAGATCGCGGAGGAGGTGCGCGCCGCGTTCCTCGCGGAGTACGTGACGCCCGCCGGGCGCATGATGTCGGACGCGCAGACCGCGTACGCGATGGCGATCGTCTTCGACATCGTCCCCGCCGACCAGCAGGAGGTGCTGGGCGCGCGGCTCGCCGAGCTCACGCGACTGTCGGGCTACCGCATCAGCACCGGCTTCGTCGGCACGCCGATCATCCAGGACGCCCTTACGCGCACCGGCAACCTCGAGACCGCGCGCCGCCTCCTGGTGCAGACGGAGAACCCGTCGTGGCTGTACCCCGTCACCATGGGGGCGACCACGATCTGGGAGCGGTGGGACTCGATGCTTCCCGACGGGTCGATCAACCCGGGCGAGATGACGTCGTTCAACCACTACGCGCTCGGCGCCGTCGGCGACTGGCTGCATCGCGTGGTCGCGGGTCTCGCACCCGACGCGCCGGGATACGAGCGCATCCGCATCCAGCCGCGCCCGCTGGCCGAGTTCGACCACGCGTGGGCCGAGCACCTCACGCCGTACGGCACCGCGCGTGCGGGGTGGTCGCGCCAGGACGGCGTCATCCGCGTCGAGGCGACGGTGCCGCCGAACACGACCGCCGTCGTCGTGCTGCCCGACGGGCGCGAGCTCGAGGTCGGCTCGGGAGCCCACGAGTGGGAGGTCGCCGACACCGCGCCGGCGGCCGCCGCATCGCGCATCGGCCTGGACTCGACCCTGGCCGCCGTCATCGACGACCTCGAGGCGTACGAGGCCATCGGCCAGGTGCTCGAGGCGTCGAGCCCCGAGGCCGCGCACGGCTTCCGCACCCACACGAAGTGGTCGGACGCCCGCGAGCTCGGCGAGGCGCTGTTCATGCACGCCGGGCCCGAGACGCAGCAGGAGATCGCCGCGGCGCTCGCCGCGCTGTCGGCGGAGCGCGAAGGGGCGACGGCGGATGCCTGACGGGCGGCTGGGGGAGCGGGCGACCGCTTCCCCGGCTGTGCCCTACACTCACGGACAGCGGAAGGAACTCCTGGGGGTGTCATGGTGGTGAGCGTGCGCGATGTCGCGGCTGCGGCATCCGTCTCCGTCGGCACGGTCTCGAACGTGCTCAATCGACCCGAGAAGGTGTCGCCCGCGACCGTCGAGCGTGTGACGCAGGCGATCGAGGAGCTGGGCTTCGTCCGCAACGACGCGGCCCGGCAGCTCAGAGCCGGGCGCAGCCGCAGCATCGCGCTGATCGTGCTCGACGCCGGCAACCCGTTCTTCGCCGAAGTCGCCCGGGGCGCGGAGGACCGCGCCGCCGAGGCCGGGATGAGCGTGCTGCTCGGCAACAGCGACGAGCGCTCCGACCGCGAGGACGCCTACCTCGACCTCTTCCGCGAGCAGCGGGTGAACGGCGTGCTGGTCACGCCGGTGGACGGCGATCTCGCCGGGCTCGCGCGGCTGCACGCCGGCGGGGTGCCGGTCGTGCTCGTCGACCACGAGGACTCCGAGCGGGCGTTCGGATCGGTCTCGGTCGACGACGTCGAGGGCGGCTACCTCGCGGTCTCGCACCTCCTGTCGACCGGTCGCCGACGCGTCGCCTTCATCGGCGGTCCCCGCACGATCCGCCAGGTGGCGGACCGGCTCGAGGGCGCGCGTCGCGCCGTCGCCGAGGTGGACGGGGCGACCCTCGAGGTCGTCGAGATGTCGGCGCTGTCGGTGCTGCAGGGGCGTGAGGCAGGAGAGCTCCTCCGCGGACGCGCCGCGGCCGACCGGCCGGACGCCGTGTTCGCGGCGAACGACCTGCTCGCCGTCGGGGCGCTGCAGGCGTTCACGCTGATGGCCGATGTGCAGGTGCCGCGCGACATCGCGCTGATCGGCTACGACGACATCGACTTCGCGTCGGCGACGGTCGTGCCGCTGAGCTCGATCCGCCAGCCGGCCCACCTCATCGGGTACACCGCCGTCGACCTGCTCCTCAAGGACCTCGAAGAGCCCGACGGCGACCACGCGCGCACCGTGCGCTTCCAGCCCGAGCTCGTCGTGCGGGAGTCCACGGCGGGCTGACCTCACACGGTCGAGGCCGGCCGGGTGGCCTCCTCGAGCAGCTCGAGCACGTGGCGGTAGTCGGCTCCGGTCGCGCGCGTCATGCCCAGCTCGCAGGTGCGGTTGCAGGACGCGTGCGCGTCGGCGCCCAGGGCCTGGACCTCGGTGGCCTCGGCGGCCGTGGCGGACGCGGTGAGCTCGGGATGCAGCATCCCGCGGTCTCCGGCGAAGCCGCAGCACGACCACGCGTCCGGCACGACCACGTCGGTGGCGACGGTCTCGGCCACGCGCCGCAGGGCGGGGTCCAGGCCGAGCTGGGTCGACGAGCACGTGGGGTGGAGCGCCAGCGAGCCGACGAGCGGCGTCACCTCGCCCAGGCGGGGGAGCAGCACGCGCTCGGCGAAGGCGACGGCGTCTTCGACGCGGGCGTCGACGCCGGCATCGGCGAGCAGGTGGATGAAGCCCTCGGTGCAGCTCGAGGCATCCGTCACGATCGTGAGCTCTCCGCCGCGGGACGCCTCCGCGATCGACGCGGCCACTCGACGGGCCATCACCTCGCGCCCGCCCGCGTGGCCCTTCGAGGTCCAGGGGGTGCTGCAGCACAGTGCGTCGACGCCGTCCGGCACCGCGAGGCGCACGCCCGCGCGTTCGGCGAGCCGGCGGAACGCCTCGGTCACCCCGACCCCCTCGCAGGCTGGGCCGAACATCGCGTTGACGCAGGCGGGCAGGAACACCGCGACGGGCGCTTCCTCGCCCCTGCCGACGGTCGACCCCAGGCTCGAGCGCGCGCGTCCGCCACGGGGGAGGTCGTCCGAGTAGCGCGGCACGGTGTCGGCGCCGAGCACGGCGCGGCCGAGGTCGGTGGCGACGGTGACGGCCTTCGCCGGGAGTCGATCAGCCACCGTGAGGCCGAGGCTCGCGACCCGGGTCGCGCCTCCCCACGCGTGCGCGGCGCCCTTCCACGCCGCGTTCGACACCGAGCCGGCGTCTTGGCGGCGCAGGCGCTTCACGAGGGTGCCCGTGTTGATCAGGACGGGGCACGCGGTCTGGCACATGCCGTCGACGGCGCACGTGTCGATGCCGGCGTAGTCGTAGTCGCGTTCCAGTTCGCGCACGAGCACGTGATCGCCGGATGCCTCGGCCCGGGCGATCGCACGTCGCGTCACGATCCGCTGGCGCGGCGTGAGGGTGAGGTCCTTGCTCGGGCACACCGGCTCGCAGTAGCCGCACTCGACGCAGCGGTCGGCCTCCGGCTCGATCGGGTCGGCCAGCTTGATGTTGCGCAGATGCGCCTCGGGGTCGTCGTCGATGATGACGCCCGGGTTGAGGATGCCCGCCGGGTCGCACAGGCGCTTGAGCTCGCGCATGACGTCGTAGAGCTCGTCGCCGTACTGCCGCCGCACGTACGGCGCCATGACCCGGCCGGTGCCGTGCTCGGCCTTGAGGTTGCCGCCGGCGTCGAGCACGAGCTCGACCATGTCCTCGGTGAACGCGCGGTAGCGGGCGAGCTGATCGGCCGACTCGAAGCGGTCCGTCAGCATGAAGTGGATGTTGCCGTCCTTCGCGTGCCCGAAGATCACGCTGTCGTCGTAGGCGTAGCGCTCGAACAGCGCCTGCAGCGTCGCGCACGTCGGCGCGAGGCGGTCGACGGGCACGACGACGTCCTCGAGCAGCGCCGTGGTTCCGCTGGGGCGCGCTCCCGCGACCGAGGCGTAGAGGCCCTTGCGCAGCTTCCACGCGGCGGCGCGGGCCACCGGATCGGACGAGAAGGATGCTGCGGCCTCGAGCGGCTGCGCCGCGAGCGTCTGCGCGCCCTGCGCGACGAGGTCCGCGAGCTCGTCGTCGTCGTGCGCGTGGAACTCGACGAGGAGCGCCGCCTGGTCGCGCACCGTGAGCCCCGTGATCTCGCGCGGAGCTCCGGCGAGCGATTGCCCGACCCGGAGCGACGTCGCATCCATGAGCTCGAGGGTCGCCGCCCCCGTCGCGACGAGCTCGGGGAGGGCGCGCGTCGCGGCCGCGAGATCGGGGAAGACCGTCAGCGCCGTCGCCATGCGCGGCAGGATCGGCACCGTGCGGTAGGTCGCCTCCGCGACGAACGCGAGCGTCCCCTCGCTGCCCACGACCAGGTGCGCGAGCAGCTCTGCCGGGGTTTCGAAGTCGAGGAACGCGTTGACGGCGTACCCCATCGTGTTCTTCATCGCGAACTGCCGGCGGATGATCTCGACCGACCGCGGGTTCGACACCACTCGTTCGCGCAATCGCATCAGGCCGTCGACGAGATCGGGCTCGGCGGCCCGGAGCGCCGTGTCGGCGTCGGGCGCGCCGGAGTCGACGACCGTGCCCGACGGCAGCACGAACACGAGCGACTCGAGCGTCTGGTACGTGTTCTCGGTGATGCCGCAGGCCATGCCGCTGGAGTTGTTGTTGACGACCCCGCCGATGGTGCACGCCAGCTCGCTGGCGGGATCGGGCCCGAGCCGGAAGCCGTGGCGTGCGAGCCGCGCATTGACCTGCCGCACTGTCGCGCCGGGCTGCACGCGCACGCGGCGCCCGCCGTCGAGCACGTCGATGCGGCGGAACCGCTGCCTTACGTCGATGAGCAGCCCGTCGGTGGACGCCTGGCCCGAGAGGCTCGTGCCGCCCGAGCGGAACGTGAGCGGCGCCCCGCTGCGGCCGGCCGCGCGCATCACGCGGCCGACCTCGGCCGCGTCGGCGGCGACGAGCACGGCCTCGGGGGTGAGCAGGAAGTGCGAGGCATCGCTCGCATATGCGACGCGGTCGATGGCGCGGGTCTTGAGGCGGGATGCCTCGCCGACGGCGTGCGCGACACCGTCCGGAACGGCGGCTGACGGCAGGGTCGCGGGGGCGGCGCTTCTTGCCATGGGGACTCCTCGCTGAGCTAGACTGCAATCACATTCAAGAGGGAATGGATATGCAAGCTCCTATGGATATGCAGACTAGCGGATCGTCCACCGTGATCTCCACTGAGCCCGATCTCGCCCGCGATGGCGTCGAGCGGTACTGGGAGAGCTCCGCTCCGGGAGCGGGACGACGGATGCCGCGGGCCGACGCCGTCAGCGATGCCCCGAAGGTCGACCTCAACGGGGTGTGGCGCTTCCGGCTCTCGCCGACGGCGGCGGGCACGGGGTCGGCATGGATCGCCGACGACTTCGACGACGCGGGGTGGGACGCGATGCCGGTGCCGTCGCACTGGGTGCTCGAGGAGTTCACGCCGCTCGCGGGCGGCCCCGCGCGCCGCATGCTCGGCACCGACGAGGGGCCGCTCTATACGAACACGGCCTACCCGATCCCGCTCGATCCGCCTCGCGTCTCGACCGAGAACCCGACCGGCGACTACCGGATCGCCTTCGACGTCCCCGAGGCCTTCGGCCCGGCGGTGCTGCGCTTCGAGGGCGTCGACTCGTGCGCGAAGGTCTGGCTGAACGGCGAGGAGCTCGGCTGGTCGACCGGCAGCCGCCTGCCGTTCGAGTTCGACGCACCGCTGCGGTCCGGACGCAACGTGCTGTGCGTGCGCGTGCACCGCTGGTCGGCCGGCACGTACCTCGAGGACCAGGACATGTGGTGGCTTCCCGGCATCTTCCGCGACGTCGCGCTGATCGCGCGCCCGGCGGGTGCCATCGACGACCACTTCGTGCACGCCGACTACGACGCCGCGACGGGCCTCGGCGCGCTGCGAGTGGATGCCTCGACCGGGGCCGTCGTCGAGATTCCCGAGCTGGGCATCCGTGTCCCGGCCGGCGAGACCGTGACGATCCCCGTCGAGCCGTGGAGCGCGGAGCGGCCCCGCCTGTACCGCGGCACCCTGCGCTCGAGCGGGGAGCAGGTGGAGCTCGCCGTCGGGTTCCGGCACGTGGAGATCGTCGACGGCGTCTTCACGGTGAACGGCCGACCCGTCACGTTCCGTGGCGTCAACCGGCACGAGCACCACCCCGACACCGGGCGCACGCTCGACCGCGACACGATGATCCAAGACATCGTGCTCATGAAGCGGGCGAACATCGACGCGGTGCGCACCAGCCACTACCCGCCGCATCCGGAGTTCCTTCGTCTGTGCGACGAGTACGGGCTGTGGGTGATCGTCGAGGCCGACCTCGAGACGCACGGGTTCATCTACGAGGGGTGGGCGCATAACCCGCCCGCGCTGCCCGAGTGGCGCGATGCGGTCATGGACCGCCTGGTGCGCACCGTCGAGCCGCACAAGAACCACCCGAGCATCGTCGTCTGGTCGCTCGCCAACGAGAGCATGACGGGCGACGGCTTCGCCGAGATGCGCCGTTGGCTCGACGAACGCGATCCATCGCGCGCCGTGATCTACGAGCGCGACCCGAGCTACCGGGACTCCGACTTCTACTCGCTCATGTACCCGTCGCTCGAGCTGCTCGACCAGATCGGCCGTCGCGAGGAGCCCCGCGGTGGCCGGCTGAGCATGCACGGCATGGTGTTCAACGAATCCGGGGCCGTCGCGCCGCTGCCGGAGGGCGTCACCGAGGCCGACGAGGAGCGCCGGCGCGCCCTCCCCTTCCTTCTCGTCGAGTACGCCCACGCGCAGGGCAACGGCCCCGGATCCCTGCAGGACTACTGGCGCATCATCCGCGCCCACGACCGCCTCTGCGGCGCGTTCGTGTGGGAGTGGATCGACCACGGGCTGAACGCCGTGACCGACGACGGGGTGCCGTTCGTCATGCACGGCGACGACGTCGACTACGAGCCGCGCGGCGGCCGGTTCGGCCTCCACGGGCTGGTGTTCAGCGACCGCACGCCCACCCCGGGCCTCGTCGAACTGGCGAAGGCACACGAGACCATCGGGATCACCGTGGGCGACGACACGGTGCGCATCGTCAACGACCGCCACAGCGCCGACACGGCCGACCTCGCATTCCCGTGGTCGGTCGAGGCCGACGGCGAGGTCGCCGCCAGCGGGCTGCTGTCCGTTCCCGCCCTTGCGCCGGGGGAGTCGGCGGAGGTCTCGATTCCGGATGCTGCCGCCACCGCGCTCGCGTCGGGCACGCGCGACATCGTGCTCACGGTCGAGGCAGCGCTCGCCGCAGACGAGATCTGGGCACCGGCCGGGCACGTCGTGGCATGGGGTCAGCGGGTGGTCGCGGCGCGCGGAGCCGAGAAACCGCATGCCGCCCTAGACACCTCGCCCCGCACGGCTTCCTCGCGCGGTGACGGTTTCTCGCGCTCGGACGACGGGATCGTGGTGGGACCGGCCGCGTTCGACCGGGCGACGGGCCGCCTGCTGCGACTCGGCGATCTCGAGCTCGACGGTCCGGTGCTCGACCTGTACCGCGCGCCCACCGAGAACGACCACGGCCAGGGCGAGACCAACAACATCGCCGGCGTGTGGCGCAAGACGATGCTGCACCGGCTGCTGCACCGCGTCGACGCGGTCGATGCGGGCGACGGACGGCTCCGGGTGAGCGGCCGCACGGCGCCGCGCACGCACCCGCACGGCGTCGCCTGGACGATGACGTGGACCGCCGACGGCGACGGACTCGTCCTCGAGGTCGACGCCGACTTCGTCGGGCCGTGGACCGACACTCCGTACATGCACCGCGACATCCTCGTGCCGCGCCTCGGGCTGCTGTTCGGGCTCCCTGGCGCTGCCGAGCGGGTGACGTGGTTCGGCCGCGGTCCGGGTGAGACCTACGTCGACTCGTTCGAGGCCTCGCGCGTCGGGCGCCACGGGCGGTCGATCGACGACCTCCAGGTGCGATACCCCGTGCCGCAGGAGAACGGCAACCACGTCCAGACGCGGTGGCTCGAGGTCGCGGGCGCCGGCATCCCGTCCCTGCGAGTCGAGGGTCGTCCCGAGTTCGACTTCACCGCCCGCCGCTGGACGTCGCACGACCTCGATCGTGCCGCCAAGCCCCACGACCTCGTCGATTCGGGTCGGGTCTGGCTCAACATCGATCACGCGCAGCAAGGTGTGGGCTCAGCATCCGTCGGCCCTGCTCTTCCGGAGAAGTACCGCATCCCGCGCGAGCGCACGACGTGGAGCGTGCGGCTCGAGGCACGCTGAACCCTCGGTCGCCGCCCGCGAATCTCGGAGATCCGGCGAGGATCGGGCACATCCGGGCTCAAGCCCCGAATCTCACGCGATCCCCGATTCGCGGGTCGTCGCGTCAGAAGCCGTACGTGAGCAGGGTCGCCCCTGTGCCCGCTTGCAGCGCGCCCAGAGCCTCACGCTCGTACTCGGGCATGCGGTCGGGGAGTGCATAGAGGTCGAACCAGGCGAGCTCGGCGCACTTGCGTGGCTCGAGGATCTCGGGCTCGCCCTCCCACTCGTCGCACACGAAGAACCAGTCCACGCGCTGCTCGATCGGGTTGTCGGTGCCGTCCGTCCGCTGCATGACCGCGACCGGCGTCAGCGTCGCGGCGGCGAGCGTCAGCCCGAGCTCTTCGCGGACCTCGCGGACCGCGGCGTCCACGGCGGTCTCGCCGAGCTCGACGTGTCCTGCGGCGCCGGCTGCCCAGCATCCGTCCATGTAGCCGGTGTTCTGACGCAGCTGCAGCAGCACCGCCCCGCCGCGGCGGAGATAGACGTATGACGAGGGGACGACGGAGAAGCGGGTCACGGCGACCCAACCTACCGTCAGCCGAGCGCGGCGACGTCGGTGAACAGGGCGTCGGCCCCCACCTGCCCGCCCTTGAGCAGCAGCTCCAGTCCGTCGATGGCGGGGTCCGCGGCGTGCGCCCGCAGCAGCACGACGTTGCCCCACGGGTTCGCGGCGATCGAGAGCGACTCCACGCCGAGCAGGCGCGTGACGCGGCTCGACGTGTCGCCGCCGCACACGATCACGCGCCGTGCCACTCCGTCGCTGGCGACGGCGGAGATGACGGATGCTGCCGCCTCGGCGATCGCCTCGAGCACGGGGCGGTCGCCGGTCGACGTCGCGTCGGCGTCGTCGGAGGTGAGTACGACGCCGCGTCCGGCGCGCAGCGCGGCGATCACGTCGGGCACGACGGCCTCGCGCGTAGGCCCGCCGAGCGGCAGCGGCTGCACCAGCCAGCTGGCGGCGGCCGCGGCATCCGCCTGACGGCGCGTCTGCGCCGAGCGGCTGCCCGACACGACGAGCACCGGCCCGGCCGCGGGGGTCGAGGCCGGGATGGCGGGGCCGCTGCGAGGGTTGGCGGCGGCGATGCCGTGGGACAGACCGCCCGAGCCGATCGCGAACACCGGAGCGGGGAGCGCCGCGACGGCCTCGCCGACCGTCACGAGGTGCTCGTCGGTGAGGGCGTCGAGCACCAGCGCCGACTCGGCGGAGCCGCGCAGCAGCGCCTCGAGGTCGTCGAAGGCGATGAGCGGAATGGAGCCGACGGGCAGGGCGGTCTGGCGGCCGATGTGCACCGCGAGGTCGGCCTCGGTCATCGGCGTCGAGGGGTGGTGCGACATCGTCGGCTGGCGGTCGAGCCGGTACACGGTGCCCCGCTCGGCGGCGAAGTGCTGGCCGAACAGCGTGTACCGCCCGAAGTCGGGCTGGGCGAACAGCATCGGCACCGGGCGCTGGCCGAACGATTCGCGCGCGAGCTCGACGACGCGGCCGAGACTGCCCACGCCCGGCGCGGAGTCGGCCGTGGAACACGCCTTGTACTGCACGATCGCCGGCTCGAGCGCGGCGAACGCGGCGAACACCGGCCGCAGCTCGGCGTCCATCTCGTCGGGCGCGAGGGAGCGCGAGATGCCGGCCACGCCGACCACGTCCACGTCGTCCGCCGCGCGACGCAGGGCGGCAGCATCCGGGAGTCCCGTGAACAGCCGCCCCGTCCAGCCGCGCCGCGCGAACTGCAGGAGCGCATCGACGCTGCCGGTGAAGTCGTCGCCGTAGAACAGAGCGGCGCCGCGCGCCGCTCTAGGCACGGACCGGACCGAAGAGCTCGGCGGCCCGGCGCAGGGCGGAAGAGCTCTCGTAGGCGTCGTCGATGCTCTCGCCGCGTGCCGCCGACGCCCACGCGTCGCGCATGCTCGCGACGCCGGCCGCCGCACCGTCGGGATGACCGTGGATGCCGCCGCCGGCGAGGACGAGGAGGTCGGTCGTGCCGACCGCGGCGTACGTGGCGTGCGCAAGGCCGCCCCACTGTCCCGACGACAGCACAGGGAGCGTCGGCGTCAGGCCGAGGAGCGGCTCACGCACTGCGGCGATGGAGTCGAGCACCTGTTCGTCCGTCTCGTAGAACTTGTTGCTGATGCCGTTCGTGTGCAGGTGGTCGGCGCCGGCGAGGCGCGCGAGCTTCTGCCACGCACGGAACCCTATCCCGACCTGCTCCGAGCGCCCGAACGAGCCGAACATCGCACGGTGTCCGTGGATCGGCACGCTGCTGTGGCTGCGGAGGAACTCGAGGCCCGGCAGGCCGATGAGGTTGATGCACGCCATCACGCACGTGCCACCGGCCGCCACCACGAGGTCGTGGTTGGCCTCCAGTCGCCCGATGTCGTCGGTGATGTTGAACGCGTACATGGGCTTGCGGCCTGTGCGGTCGGCGTAGCGCTCGAGCACCGGCATGACCGAAGCGACCCGCTCGGCCAGCGGCGCGCTCGGCCCGTTGCCCTGCAGCTCGTCGTCCTTGATGAAGTCGATGCCCGACTCGGCGAGCTGACCGACGACCTCGGCGAGGTCGGCGGGGGACAGGCCGATGCTGGGCTTGACGATCGTGCCGATGAGCGCGCCCTCGGGGCGGCCGACCAGCAGGCGCGTGCCCTCGACCCCGAACGCGGGGCCGGGGTAGCGCTCGGCGAACGCCGGCGGCAGCTCGAGGTCGACCAGGCGGATGGCCGCCAGCTCCTTGATCTCGAAGAGGTTGCCGGCGACGGCGGCGAGCAGGTTCGGAAGCGACGGGCCGAAGTTGTCGAGCGGGAACCGCAGCCGCATCCGTGCACGCCGCCGAAGGGCCGGGTCGCCGACGGCTCCGGGCAGGGGCGAGGCGCCGGTGAGAGGCAGCTCGTCGATGGACTCGACCTGGGCGGCGAAGCGCGCGCGCAGGTCGTCGGACTCGCGCTCGACCCGGACGAACGTGCCGGTGGACTGCTCTCCGGCGAGGACCTCGGCGGCCTGACGCAGGGGCAGCGAGGTCTCGATGATGTACGTCGCGACGACGTGCTGGGACGTGAAGGAAGACGTGGACATGTGCGTCACCAGACCAGCGGGAGCCAGACCGACATCTCGCCGGCACCGCGATTGCCCCACGCGAAGTAGGGGATCAATCGCACCGGTGCCGTCGCGAGCGCGGTGTCTGCCAGGTCGTCGTACAGCGCGTCCTCGTCCGACCCGGGAAGGATGACCGCCTCCGTGTCGAGGGCGATCACGCGGTGGCCCGCGACCTCGGCTTCGACAGGGGTCAACGCCGTGCCGCGACGGAGCGCGACCTGCTCGAGCATGGCGCCTTCGGGAAGGTCGGCGGTCTCGACGCAGTACACGACCGGTCCGCGGCGCACGGCCACCTGGTTGGTCGCCTCCTCCGCGAGTCGGTGGGCGCGGAGCACCCGCACCGGCATGGGCAGCGTGAGTTCGACGACGTCGCCGGGCCGCCACTCGCGCTCGAGGCGCGTGTACGTGCCGGGCTCGGTCACGGCGACGGGTGTGCCGTTCACGGTGAGCGTCGCGCCCGACGACCAGCCGGGAATGCGGAGGTGGAGCGGAAGACCCCCGGCGGCAGCATCCGTCACGGTGAACGTGATCTGCTCGCTCCAGGGGTAGTCGCCGTCTTCGCGCAGGGCGAGACGGCGCCCGTCGTCAGTCGTCAGGTCGAGCGCGCTGCCGCCGTAGAGGTGGACGAACAGGCCTTCGTCGCCGATCGAGGCCGCGCGCTCGTGGAACCGCGCGAGCGTGCGCGCGATGTTGGGCGGGCAGCAGAAGCAGCTGAGGTACGACTCGCGGAGGCGCTCGTCCGACGGCGGGGGCACCGGCACCGGATGGATCGCGGTGTCGCCCGGGCGGCGGAGCGGGTAGGGGAGGTCCCGCACCTGCCGCAGCGCGTTGGTGTAGAAGTACTCGGAGCCGGCGAGGCTGATGCTCGACAGGAGGCTGTTGAAGGCCACCTGCTCGATGACGTCGGCGTAGGTCGCGTCGCCTGTGAGCGCCAGCATCCGCTCGCCCCAGAGGATCAGGCCAATGTTCGCGCACGACTCGTTGTGCGCGGTCGTGTGCGGCAGCTGGAAGGCGCGGCCGTAGGCCTGGTGCACGCGGCTGATCTGGTTCTGCCACGGCGAGCCGTCGGGGGAGGCCCCGTCGTAGAGGGCTCCGGCGCCACCGGTGATGTACAGCTTCGTGTCGACGACGTCGCGCCACAGGTTCTCGAGCACCGCCTCGAGTTCCTCATCACCGGTCTCGGCGACGAGGTCGGCGAGACCCGCATAGAGGTAGTTGGCCCGCACGGCGTGACCGGCGACGACCGTCTGCTCGCGGACGGGGACGCGGTCCTGGTTGTCGTCGCCGCCCTCGAAGTCGTCGCGGACGCGGATGAACGCCTCCGACAGACGCAGGTACTGCTCGTCGCCGGTCGCGCGGTAGAGGTCGATGACCGCCATGTAGTGGGACGGGCAGATGGCGCTGCGCGCGAGCTCGAGCGGCTTGTTGGTCGCGAGGTCCTCGAGGAAGGCCGCGGCCTTGCGCGCGGCGTCGAGCAGAGTGGTCGACCCGGTCACCTCGTAGTGGCGGACGCCGGCCGTGATGAGGTGGCCGAGGTTGTAGGTCTCGAAGTTGAAGCGGTCGGCGAGGGCGATGGCGTCCTCGTGGTTGCGCATCGAGATGATGGTCGGCGTGTGGAGGTAGCCGTCTTCGCGCTGCACCGAGGCGATGAGCCGTGCGATCTCCTCGATCCGGGCGGCGAGCTCGGGGTCGGGGTCCGTCTCGAGACGGGCGATGGCAGCCTCGAGCCACTTGTAGAAGTCGCCGTCCATGAACGGCGGGCCGGCGTGCGCGCCCTCCTCGAGTCCTGCGGCGATGCGGAAGTTCGTGAGCCCGGCGCTGATGGCCGGGTCGCTCAGGGAGGACCAGATCTGGGGGATGGTGACGTCGCGCGTGCGATCGTGGACGTCTCCCCAGAAGCCGCTCGCCCAGCGCGCGCTGTCGGCGCCGAGGGGTCGCAGCCGGGCGTGAGCCCGCGTCGCGGTCGTGGCGGTCATTGCTGTTCCTTCCGAGTGGCGTTCAGTCTCGTGCTCGTCGTCGTGTTGCGGCAAGCGCGGGCCGATACAGGTCAGAGGAGGCGGCGCTGAAAGTTCTCGCAACGCTGCATCGAAATGCAGTGTAACCCCTGAATCGTCTCAAAGTGAATAGAATTTCAGTACTGACTGTTGACACACGTCGAAATCGTGCCTACTGTCGTGGTCGTACCTTTCACCCGCATGGTCGTCGTCAAGGAGGACGCTATGAACACCCGCAGCAACCGCCGCCGCATCGCGGCGCTGGGAATCGCAATGGCCGCGGTGCTGCCGCTGGCCGCCTGTGCCGGCAGCGGCACGCCCGAGCCCGGCTCGTCGGAGGCGGGCGGCGGTGCCGGCGGCACCGATCCCGAAACCTTCACCGTCATGACGGCGAACGAGAACCCGGTGCTCGAAGAGCAGCTGACCGCGCTCTCCGAGGGCGCCTGCAAGGCCGAGAACGAGGCCTTGCCGATCGAGCACCAGAAGGTCGCGCAGGCCGACACCGTCCAGAAGGTGACGCTGCTCGCCAGCCAGGGCGCACTGCCGACGCACACGATCGCGGGCACCGCGCTCATCCGTCCTGACGGCGACCTCAACGCCGCGGGCCTGGTGGGCGACCTCAAGGCAGCACTCGAGGGCTCGGGCGCGTGGGACAACGTGCTCCCCGCTGCCGCCTCCACCGTCGAGCAGGTCTACGGCGGCATGTACTCGATGCCGTACCAATACAACGTCGAGGGCATCTTCTACAACAAGGAGATCTTCGCCGACAACGGCATCGAAGAGCCCCAGACGTGGGACGACCTCCTCGACGCCTCCGCCACGCTGCAGGACGCGGGCATCACACCCATGACGGAGGCCGGTGCGGCTGGGTGGCCGCTCACGCGCATCATGGGCATGTACATCTTCCGCAACGTCGGCCCCGACGCCATGACCGCCATCCGCGACGGCAAGGCGAAGCTCACCGACCCCGAGTACGTCGAGGGTGCCCAGGCACTCGCCGACTACGCCGACGCCGGCAACTTCGGCGAGGGCTTCTCGACGCGCGACGGCGACACCTCGTCGAACATGTTCCTCACCGGCCAGGCCGCGATGACCTATGACGGCTCGTGGCTGCTCAGCGCCATCAACGACCCTGAGCGCAACCAGATCGGCGGCGAGAACGTCGGCTTCATGCCGTTCCCGGAGGTCGACGGCGGCAAGGGCTCGATCGACCAGTACGCCGCGAACGCGGGCGCCCCGATGATCATCAACGCCGAGCAGTTCGGCCCGAAGGTCGTCGACTGGATCAGCTGCATCGCCGAGAACTACGGCCAGCAGGCCCTGCAGGACGCCGGCGTGATCTCGGGCTTCAAGGTCAACGGCGACGTCACCGACATCTCGGAGAACACCGCGGAGATCCAGGAGCGGATCGCGGGCATCGACGAGACCGTACTGTGGTTCGAGGCCCTGATGGACTCGAAGAGCAACTCGCTCGCGTCGACCAACGCCACGCTGCTGACGACCGGCCAGATGACCGCCGAGGAGTACATGACGCAGCTCCAGGCGAGCATCGACGCCAACGGCTGAGACCCCGTACCGGCTCCCCGGGCGCTCGCCCGGGGA
>NZ_JBKFBD010000033.1:0-62240 GCF_053345975.1 Microbacterium sp. C23T
CGCCCCGACCGACCGCGCCGGCTGCGGCGCCGGCGTCGGCTGCCCCGGTCACCGACTGGGCCGTCGCGCCCATCCCGTCCGACGACGACGCCCCGCCGCCCGACCCGGGTCCGGCCGCCTTCCCCGCCGAGACGCCCGCGCAGTTCGCGGTCGACGACGAGCCCGAAGACGCCGAGGCCGCGACCGCACGCGTCGCGACGCTCGCGCCGCCGCGTGAGGGCGAGGTCCTGCCGCGTGCCGAGATCGTACCTGCCCTCGAGCGCGATGACGACGACGAAGAGGACGACACGGATGCCGTCGCCGACCTCCCGGTGCCGCCCACGGTCGCGCCGCCGCTGACCCCGGTGGTCACGAGCCGCAACGGCGGCGTGCAGCGCTACGGCGAGGCGGTCGTGCGCCAGGTGCTCGGCGCGACGTTCGTCCGCGAGGAGCCCTACGAGCCCCCGACGAGGTTCAGCTAAGCCATGTACGACGGCATCGTCCAAGACCTCATCGACGAATTCGGCCGGCTCCCCGGGATCGGGCCGAAATCGGCTCAGCGCATCGCGTTCCACATCCTGCAGACGCCGAACTTCGACGTGTCGCACCTCGCCGAGCTGCTCAGCGAGGTGCGCGAGCGGGTGCGCTTCTGCGAGGTGTGCGGCAACGTCTCCGAGCAGGAACGCTGCTCGATCTGCCGCGACCCTCGCCGCAACCAGACGCTGATCTGCGTCGTGGAGGACGCGAAAGACGTGGCCGCGATCGAGCGCACGCGCGAGTTCCGCGGGCTGTACCACGTGCTCGGCGGCGCGATCAGCCCGATCGCCGGCATCGGTCCCGACGACCTGCGCATCACGCAGCTCATGCAGCGTCTCGCCGACGGCACCGTGCAAGAGGTCATCCTCGCGACCAACCCGAACCTCGAGGGCGAGGCGACTGCGACCTACCTGAGCCGCCTGCTGCACACCCTCGAGATCTCGGTCACCCGCCTCGCCTCGGGCCTTCCGGTCGGCGGCGACCTCGAGTACGCCGACGAGGTCACGCTGGGTCGCGCCTTCGAGGGGCGTCGCTCGGTCTGACCCCGACGCCGGTCGGAGTGTGCTCCGCCATCGCCGATGATGTCGGAAGTGCGTCGTAGATTGGCGGTCGGCCGTCTCGCGCGCAACGCCCGGCGACCCGGAACCTGAGTCGATGATGACGACGTCCGTCCGGCGGCGTCTCGGTTGACTTCGCCACACCACCTTGGGAGACACCCCGCATGAACTCCTCACAGCGGTTCGACACGCGCGCATGGCTGCTCTTCGCCGCGATGGCGCTGCTGTGGGGTGTCCCGTATCTGTTCATCAGCGTCGCCGTCGAGTCCTACTCGCCCGCGGCGGTGGTCGCCGGCCGCACACTGCTCGGCGCGCTGCTCCTGCTGCCCTTCGCGCTTCACCAGAAGGCGCTGCGTCCCGCGTTCGCGAAGATCGGCTGGGTGCTGCTGTTCGGCGGGATCGAGATGGCCGGGCCCTTCCTGCTGCTCGGCCATGCCGAGCAGACGCTGCCCTCAGGACTCACAGGACTCCTGGTGGCGACCGTGCCCCTGTTCGCCGCGCTGATCGCCTTCGGCGGCGGCGACCGGTCCGTGCTCAGCCCGGCGCGGGCGATCGGGCTCTTCATCGGCTTCGCCGGCGTGTTCGTGATCGTCGCCGGTCCCGGGCTCGCCATCGAGGGCGGCGGCGGCCTCCTCGCGGTGGGGGAGGTGCTCCTCGTCGCGCTCCTGTACGCGATCGCGCCCTTCGTCATCGCGACCAAGCTGCGCGACGTGCCGGCCCTCGGGTCGATCACCCTCGCACTCTTCGCGGTGGGCATCTTCTATACACCGATCGCGTTCCTGACGCAGCACCAGGTGCCGACCGTCGAGAGCACCGTGTCGCTCGTGGCCCTCGCTGTGCTCTGCACGGCGCTCGCGTTCATCGCCTTCTTCGCGCTGATCGCCCGGGTCGGCCCGGTCAAGGCGCCGCTGTTCACCTACGTGAATCCGGTCGTCGCGATCGTCCTCGGCACGATCATCCTCGGCGAGCCGCTGACCCCGGGCCTCTTGATCGGCTTCCCGCTGGTGCTCCTCGGCTGCTGGCTCGCTGCCACCGGCGGCGCGCTGCGCGCCCGCAAGACCGAGACGGCCGACCTGCCGCCGATCTCCTCGAGCTGAGTTCAGCGGAGCACTTCGACCAGCACGATCCACGACACCAGCAGCGCGGCGCCGATCGCGACGATCGACCCGACGGCGAACCACGCCAGGCCGCCGGGCCGGCCGGCAGCCAGGAGTGCGCCGCCGATCAGATAGGCGAGCGGGGCGAAGAAGCCCACCGCCGACTTGAGCCCGCGCATCCGGTTGGCGGGATGCTGATTCTCGAAGATCCTCCGAGTGGCCTGCCCCTGGAAGACCCCGGCGCCGAGCGCGATCACGATCATCGCCACCCCGTACGGGACAGGCCCGACCTCCGGAATGAGCCCGATCGCGGAGCCGACGAGCGCGAGCACGAGGCCCGAGATGCCCGCGGCAAGACGGGCGGTGAGCGACGCCTCCTTGATGATGTCGCCGATGTTGACGCTCGCGGCGACGATCACGAGACCCGCGAGCGCCGCCGTCGCGCCGACCATGGCCACGTTGAAGTCCGACCACGCCTCGATCTGCTCCATGCTCGGATGCTACTGGCGCGCCGCGGCGCACAGAATCGGAGCCTCTCGCCGACACGCCGGTCGGCGCACCGCGCGGGCGGCGTGTCGGCGCGGATCTCCGATCCTGTGCAGCGCCGCCGCCGCTCGGGCGGCGCGACACATGGCTGGGCGCGCATAAGCGCGTCCGTAAGATGGACCTTTGGGTGACAGGAGACCGCGGTGAGCGGCATCCGTTCTCGCCCGTCCTCAGACAAAACGCGTGGAGTTCGATGTGGCGCTGATCGTCCAGAAGTACGGCGGATCGTCGGTGGCTGATGCCGAGAGCATCAAGCGCGTCGCGAAGCGGATCGTCGACGCGCGTCGCGCCGGCCACGACGTCGTGGTGGCCGTGAGCGCCATGGGTGACACGACCGATGAGCTGCTCGATCTCGCCAGCCAGGTCGCACCGATCCCGGCGCCGCGCGAGCTCGACATGCTGCTGTCGAGCGGCGAGCGCATCTCGATGGCGCTGCTCGCGATGGCGATCCACTCGATGGGCTTCGAGGCGCGGTCGTTCACCGGCAGCCAGGCGGGCATGATCACGACCGCCGACCACGGCTCGGCCCGCATCGTCGACGTGACGCCGATCCGCCTGCGCGAGGCGCTCGACGAGGGCGCGATCGTCATCGTCGCCGGCTTCCAGGGCTTCAACCGCGACACCCGCGACATCACCACGCTCGGCCGGGGCGGCTCCGACACCACGGCCGTCGCCCTCGCGGCAGCGCTCGAGGCCGACGTCTGCGAGATCTACAGCGACGTCGACGGCATCTTCACCGCCGACCCGCGCGTCGTGCCGAAGGCGAAGAAGCTCAACGTGGTCTCGGCCGAGGAGATGCTCGAGCTCGCCGCCAACGGCGCCAAGGTGCTGTACATCCGCGCCGTCGAATACGCACGCCGTCACGGCGTGCTCATCCACGCCCGCTCCACGTTCAGCTCGGGCGTGGGGACCTACGTGCTCGGCCAAGGGATGAACCTTCCCGAGGGCACAGTTCCCGACATTTCAGGGGGAGAAGAGATGGAAGAGCCCATCGTCGCCGGCGTCGCCACCGACCTCGGCCAGGCCAAGATCACCGTGATCGGCGTTCCCGACGTGCCCGGCAAGGCCGCCGAGATCTTCAAGGTCGTCGCGAAGTCCGGCGCCAACGTCGACATGATCGTGCAGAACGTGTCGGCCGCGACGACCGGTCGCACCGACATCTCGTTCACGCTTCCCAAGACCGACGCCGCGACTGCGCTCAAGGCGCTCGCCGCCGACCAGTCCGAGATCGGGTTCGAGAACCTGGTGCACGACGACCAGATCGGCAAGCTCTCCGTCGTCGGCGCGGGCATGCGCACCCACTCGGGCGTCTCGGCCACGCTCTTCGAGGCGCTGAGCGTCGCGGGCATCAACATCGAGATGATCTCGACCTCCGAGATCCGCATCTCGGTCGTGGTGCGCGGCGACGATCTCGCCGAGGCCGCCCGCGTCGTCCACACCGCCTACGGCCTGGACGGCGACATCGAGGCGACCGTCTACGCCGGCAGCGGCCGCTGACCCGGTCCGTCCGCGCGCAGCCGCACGCGAACGGCAGGAATCGCACGCATACTGTCCGCTCGGACAGGTAACACCGCAGTCGGCGCCCGGCCGCGGCCGGTAGAATCGCCCAAACCCCGCGCGATCGACGGTGCCCGCGCTTCCGCTCCACGCTTGTGCCCACGCTGAGGAACTCCCATGACCCGCATCTCCGATTCAGGACTCTCCGTCGCCGTCGTCGGCGCCACCGGCCAGGTCGGGACGGTCATGCGCGAGATTCTGGCCGAGCGGAACTTCCCGATCCGCGAGCTGCGCCTCTTCGCCACGGCGCGCTCGGCCGGCACCGCCGTCGAGTTCGGCGGCGAGACCGTGATCATCGAGGATGTCGCCACCGCCGACCCCGCGGGCATCGATGTCGCCCTGTTCTCGGCCGGCGCCACCGGCAGCCGCGCGCACGCGCCCCGCTTCGCCGAGGCCGGCGCGATCGTCATCGACAACTCCAGCGCATGGCGCATGGACCCCGAGGTGCCGCTCGTCGTCAGCGAGGTCAACCCGCACGCGATCGCGAACCCGCCCAAGGGCATCATCGCGAACCCCAACTGCACCACGATGGCCGCGATGCCGGTGCTGAAGCCCCTCGACGCCGAGGCGGGCCTCGAGCGACTCATCGTCTCGACGTACCAGGCCGTGTCGGGCTCGGGTCTCGCCGGTGCGCAGGAGCTGCTCGGCCAGGTCGAGGGCGTCCTCGCCCAGGGCAACACACTCGACCTCGTGCACGACGGCTCGGCGGTGGACTTCCCGCAGCCCGAGAAGTACGTCGCGCCGATCGCGTTCGACGTGATCCCGCTCGCCGGCAACCTCGTCGACGACGGACTCAACGAGACCGACGAGGAGAAGAAGCTCCGCAACGAGAGCCGCAAGATCCTCGAGCTGCCCGACCTGCGCGTCGCGGGCACCTGCGTGCGCGTGCCCGTCTTCACCGGCCACTCGTTGTCGATCCACGCCGAGTTCAAGGGCGACATCACGCCCGAGCGCGCCTACGAGATCCTGGCCTCAGCGCCGGGCGTCGTCGTCGAAGAGGTCCCGACGCCGCTGCAGGCGGCCGGCAACGACCCGAGCTTCGTCGGCCGCATCCGCGCCGACCAGTCGGCGCCGGAGGGCAAGGGCCTCGTGCTCTTCATCTCGAACGACAACCTCCGCAAGGGTGCCGCACTCAACGCCGTGCAGATCGCCGAGGTCGTCGCCGCCAACCTCGGCGTCTCCGCCTGACGATCTGCTCGCACCGCTTCGAAGCGACGGATGCTGCGACCCGCAGCATCCGTCCGCTTGTCGCTTCGGCAAGAACCGCAGGACTTTCGGCGTGAAGACCCGGTCCCGGTCTGGGGTGCTTTCACGCGGAACTAGAATCGTCTGGTGACCGCAACGCCCGCTGAGAACCACGCCGACATCAATCCCCACGTCGAGACCGTCGATGTGCTGCTGATCGGCGGCGGGATCATGAGCGCGACGCTCGGCACCCTTCTCCAGGAGCTGCAGCCCGATCTCAAGATCGCCGTGTTCGAGCGGCTGAGCGATGTCGCGCTCGAGAGCTCCAATGCGTGGAACAACGCCGGCACCGGCCACGCGGCCCTGTGCGAGCTGAACTACATGCCCGAGGGCAAGGACGGCTCGGTCGATCCCGCCAAGGCGATCTCGATCAACGAGCAGTTCCAGCAGAGCCGGCAGCTGTGGTCGTCGCTCGTCGAGGCCGGCGTGCTGGACGCTCCGTCGACGTTCATCAACTCCGCCCCGCACATGACCTTCGTGCGCGGCGAGAAGGACGTCGCGTACCTCAAGAAGCGCTACGAGGCACTCAAGGACGAGCCGCTCTTCGCCGGCATCGAGTACAGCGAGGACTCCCGGGTCATCAACACGTGGGCACCGCTGCTCATGCAGAAGCGACTCAAGGGCGAGCCCTTCGCGGCGACGCGTGTGCCCGCCGGCACGGATGTCGACTTCGGCGCCCTGACCCGCCAGCTGGTCGACCGGCTCGCCGAGAACGGCGCCGACGTTCGCACCAACACCGAGGTGCGCAAGCTGAAGCGCCTCTCGGACGGCACGTGGAGCGTGAAGTACCGCCGCACCATCGGTCGCACGCCGGGCGAGATCCGCGCCAAGTTCGTCTTCGTCGGCGCCGGCGGCTGGGCGCTCAAGCTGCTGCAGCGCTCCGGCATCCCCGAGATCTCGGGGTACGGGGTGTTCCCGATCGGCGGGCAGTTCCTCAAGACCTCGAACCCCGCGGTCGTGGCACAGCACAAGGCGAAGGTGTACTCGCAGGCCTCGGTCGGCGCGCCGCCGATGTCGGTGCCGCATCTCGACACGCGCGTCGTCGACGGTGAGGCCTCGCTCCTATTCGGCCCGTTCGCGACGTTCAGCCCGAAGTTCCTGAAGACCGGCTCGTGGTTCGACATCGTGGGCCAGGTGCGTCCCGGCAACCTCGGGCCGATGCTCAAGGTCGCGTGGGACAACCCCAGCCTCATCACGTACCTCGTCGGCGAGCTGCTGAAGAACCACAAGAAGAAGGTCGACAGCCTGCGCACCTTCATGCCCACCGCGAAGGACGAGGACTGGGAGATCATCCAGGCCGGCCAGCGCGCGCAGGTCATGAAGAAGGACCCGGAGAAGGGCGGCGTGCTGCAGTTCGGCACGGAGGTCGTGACCGGGGCCGACGGCACGATCGCCGGCCTGCTGGGGGCCTCCCCGGGCGCGTCGACCGCCGTCTCGATCATGCTGGGACTCCTGAAGACTTGCTTCCCCGACCGCATCGAGGAGTGGGAGCCGCGCCTGCGCGAGCTCATCCCGAGCTACGGCGACACGCTCAACGCGCGGCCCGCGGTCGCGCGCGAGTCGCTCGGCGAGACTGCCGAGGCGCTGGCGCTCACCGCCTGATCCGCCGCGCGCCCTCCTGGGCGAGCGGGCCCGCGCGCCCCTAGGGTGGGTGCATGTCGGTGTCACGACGCGGGTGGCGTCGCTGGGGGATCGCCGCCGGGGCGCTCGTCGCGCTCGTCGTGGCGGGCGCGATCACGCTCGGTGTCGCGACGGCCTCGGCCACGGCCGCGGCGATCGCGGCGCGGGGGAGCGAACGCCCCGCTGTCCTGAATGCGGTGGCGGCAGCATCCGTCGACGATTTCACGTTCGATTCGTTCCAGGCCGACTATTGGCTCGTCCGCGGCACGGGCGAGCGCAGTCGCCTGCTCACCACCGAGACGATCGTGGCGCGCTTCCCGGACTTCGACCAGAACAAGGGCATGGTGCGGGCGCTGCCCGTCGTCGACAGCGGCATCGACCTCGGCACCGTCGTCTACACCGTGACCGGCGCCGACGGCGCGGCGATCCCGTGGTGGACCGAGCGCGACGGTGACTGGATCTACGTGCTCACCGGAGACGACTCGTATGTGCGCGGTGCGCAGACCTACGTCATCACGTACGAGATGAGCGACGTCGTGCTGCGCTACGAGGACACGGCGGCCGACGAGTTCTACTGGGACACCGTCGGCACGGACCACGCGCAGCCGTTCGATGTCGTGACCGCTGACGTGCATGTGGCGACGGATGCTGCCGCCGGCCTGATCGAGGGGCGCGCGTTCTGCTACACCGGGCCCCACGGATCGACCGAGCAGTGCGCGATCGAGCGCGCGGCGGAGCCGGAGCCGCTGCCGGACGCCGTGCAGGCGTGGGCGCGGGCCGTCGGCGCGTCGGCCACGACCGCCGTGGCGTTCACCGCAGGGGACGAGGGGCTCGGTCCGAACGAGAACGTGACCGTGGCGCTCGGCTTCGAGCAGGGGACGTTCGCGGCGCCGAGCCCGCCCCCGCCGCCGCCGTACCCGTGGTGGCTGTGGATCCTCCCCGGGCTCGCGCTGCTGTCGGGCATCGGCGGTCTGGTGTTCGTGCTCGTGGTGAAGGCCGCGGCGCGTCGGAACCCCGACCGTTCACCGGTGATCGTGCAGTACACGCCGCCCGACGACGAGTCGCTGACGCTGTCGGCCGGGGTGCTCGACGTCCCCGAGCGTGCGCTGGCGGCGAACGTGGTCGACCTCGCGGTGAAGGACGCGGTCGAGATCCGAGCGACGGGCGACCGCGAGGACGCCGACGACTTCGAGGTGGTGTTGCGGGACAGTGCCGGTCTCGACAGTGACGAGCGGCGCATCGTCGACACGCTGTTCGGCCGCAACGCCGAACCCGGCGCTGACGTGGATCTCGGCGCGTTCGCCCGCAAGCCCCCGTCGCGCGCCGTCACCTACGTGCGGCGGATCGACGAGTTCACCGTACAGCGCGGGTATCGCAGCAAGCTGCCGGACTGGATCACGCTGCTGCGGGGCTTCCTCCAGTTGGCCGGGCTGCCGCTGGCGATGCTCCTCATCTTCTTCGCCGACGGCGCGTTCGTGGTGCTCGACCCCCTCGGACAGTGGGGGAACGTCATCTACTTCGCCGCGCTGGGCAGTGCCTTCTTCGCGTTCATCGGTCTGCCCTTCTTCTCGCTCCCGAAGTCGGTGCTCACGGTCGCGGGCGGCATGCACAAGACCTATCTCGAGGGGATCCGCGACTATCTGCAGCTCGCGGAGGAGGACCGCTTGCGCGCGGCGCAGTCGCCGCGGACCGCCGATCTCGTGTCGTCGGGGCGTCGTCCCTATGGCGATGCGCCGGGAGAATCTGGCGCATCCGTCGTGAACCTCTACGAGCGCCTGCTGCCGTACGCGGTGCTGTTCGGCATGGAGCGCGAATGGGTGAACGTCATCCGCGCGGCCGGAGCCGTCGAGGTCGCCTCCCAGCTCGCGCTGTTCGACGCGGTGACCTCGCGCTCGCTGTCCGACGCGTCCTCGTCGATCGGACGGCTCGCGGCCACCCCGGTGTCGCGGCCGGGATCGTCGTCGAGCTCTTCCTCGAGCTCGAGCTGGTCGTTCTCGGGCGGATCTTCTGGCGGCGGGTTCTCGGGCGGCGGAGGTGGCGGGGGAGGCTTCGGCGGCCGCTGACCCTCGCCCGGCGCCGGCTGCCGTGCGGCAGGCGCCGGGAGCGCCACCGACTACGCTCGATCCGTGGCCAAGCTCTACTTCCGATACGGGGCGATGAACTCCGGCAAGTCGACGTCGCTCCTGCAGGCCGCCTACAACTACGAGGAGCGCGGCCAGCACGTGCTCCTCGCCAAGCCCGCCATCGACACCAAGGGTGCCGACCAGATCGACAGCCGCCTCGGCGTCAAGCGCACGGTGGACTTCCTGGTGCGCCCCCAGGACGACATCCGCGCACTGTTCTCCGAGCATCGCGCGCGCGTCAAGGCCGAGGCCGCCGACACCCTCGTCCCGGAGTCCGAGGAGCACGAGGTCGACGTCGCGTGCCTGCTCATCGACGAGGCGCAGTTCCTCACCCGGGAGCAGGTCGACGATCTGCTGCGCATCGTCGTCTTCGACGGCGTGCCGGTGCTGGCGTACGGCATCCGCACCGACTTCCAGACCCAGGCGTTCCCGGGGTCCGCACGGCTGCTCGAGCTCGCCCACAGTCTCGAAGAGCTGAAGACCATCTGCCGGTGCGGTCGCAAGGCGCTGTTCAACGCCCGCCTCGTCGGCGGCCGGTTCGTCTTCGACGGCGACCAGGTCGCGATCGACGAGCTCACCGCGGACCGCATCACGTACGAATCGCTGTGCGCCGAGGACTACCTCCGCGCTTCAGGCGGCCGCCTGGAGTAGCCCGCGCTCAGGCGGTCTCGGGTGCGCGTCCGCGCCGGCGGGGGAGCGGGATCAGCATCGATGTGGTCCGCTGGTACTCGCGGTAGGCCGGGTACTTCGACGTCGAGATCGACTCGGTGAACACCGTCGAGCCGATGAACAGCACCGTCAGCAGAGCGGCGCCGGCGATCGTCCAGTTCAGCCAGCTGCCGCCGTCCGCGACGAGGGCGACGGCGCCGAGCGCGTAGAACGCCCACCACTGGGCCTGTTCGAAGAAGAAGTTCGGGTGGCGGCTGTAGCCGAAGAGGCCGGTGGTGACGAAGCCGGGCTCGAGCGTGCCGCCCGCCGCCTTCTTCGCCTGGTGGAACGCCCACTGCTGCTGATCCGCGACGGTCTCGCCGACCAGGAACGCGGCGAACAGCACGGCGAACGCAGCATCCCATCCGGTGAAAGCCACGGGATGCTGCCACGCGATGTACGCCGGAAGCGAGATGAGGACGAGCAGCGCGCTCTGGAAGAGCACGATGAAGAAGACGTTGAACAGCTGGAACTGCCAGCGCGTCATGCGGCCGCGCAGGATCGCCCACCGGTAGTCCTCCATGCCGGTGTAGCCGCCCTTGCGCGCGAAGTTGAAGGTGAGCCGCGCGCCCCACGCCGTGACCAGCAGAGCCATCACGACGAGGCGCGTCGCGTCGACGCCCGCGAACAGGGCGGCGGCGGCGAAGATCCAGACGTAGATCACGGGGACGATCGACCACAGCCGGTCGATCCACGAGGTCTCGTTCGTGACGAGCGAGGTGATCCAGCAGAAGGCGGCAGCGACGCCCGCGACGATGAGGACGAGGAGGAGGGGGTCCATGGGGTCAGCGTAGTGGTCCGCGCGGACACGTGGAGTCATACGGGTTGTCTGTGGTCCGACCACACGCTATCGTGGTCAGACCACACCGTGCCCTTCAATGAGGAGGGCGCCGGATCCGACATCGACGAGGAGATCCGTGGCAGGTATCCCGACTCCACCCGCGCTCGCGCCCGCACGCGCGTGGCGCGTCGTGCTCGAGAAGATCGAAACCGACCTGCTCGACGGCACCCTCAAGCCCGGTGATCGCCTCGCCCCCGAACGCGAGCTCGCCGCCACTCTCGGCGTGGGGCGCTCCAGCGTCCGCGAGGCGCTGCGCGTCCTCGAGGTGATGGGACTCATCCGCACCGCGACCGGCTCGGGGCCGACGTCCGGGGCCATCATCATCGCGACGCCGCAGGGCGGTATGTCGGCGCTGCTGCGGCTGCAGGTCGCCGCCCAGGGCTTCCCGTTCGACGACGTCGTCGCCACGCGGCTCGTGCTCGAATCGGCCGTCGTCGACGCGCTCGCCGCCGACCCGACGCGCTCGACCGCGCAGGCGCGCGAGGTGCTCGTCGCGATGGACGCCGACGACCTCACCGCCCCCGAGTTCCTCGCGCTCGACGCCCAGCTGCACCTCGCCCTCGCCGAGGCCTCCGGCAACCTCGTCATCGCGGCGATGATGGCGGGCCTGCGCACGGCGATCGAGTCATACGTGCAGGCGGGTGCGGCGGGCATCGCGGAATGGGATGCCGCGGCCGACCGCCTGCGCCACGAGCATCACGCGATCCTCGATGCCGTCGACGCGGGCGACGCCGCGCTCGCCCGCACCCGCGTCCACGACCACATCGTCGGCTACTACGCAGCGGCGGGTCTCGCCCGCTCGACCGCCGCACGCACGCAGATCTGACCCATCGGAGAGGTATTCATGGTCACCCGGCAGTTCCCCAACCCCAAGGAGCTCCTCGAGCTCATGCAGTTCAAGAAGCCCGAGCTCGACGGCAAGAAGCGCCGCCTCGAGTCCGCGCTCACGATCTACGACCTGCGCGACATCGCGAAGCGCCGCACCCCCAAGGCCGCCTTCGACTACACCGACGGCGCGGCCGAGGGCGAGCTCTCGCTGTCGCGGGCGCGGCAGGCGTTCGAGGACATCGAGTTCCACCCCGACGTGCTGCGCCCTGCCGAGAACGTCGACATGTCGACCGAGATCCTCGGCGGCCCGTCGGCCATGCCGTTCGGCATCGCGCCGACCGGCTTCACACGCCTCATGCAGACCGAGGGCGAGATCGCCGGCGCCGGTGCGGCCGGTGCCGCCGGCATCCCGTTCACGCTGTCGACGCTCGGCACGACGTCGATCGAGGGCGTGAAGGCCGCGAACCCGAACGGGCGCAACTGGTTCCAGCTGTATGTCATGCGTGACCGCGAGATCTCCTACGCCCTGGCCCGCCGCGCGGCCGGGGCCGGCTTCGACACGCTGCAGTTCACGGTGGACACGCCGGTCGCTGGCGCGCGCCTGCGCGACAAGCGCAACGGCTTCTCGATCCCGCCGCAGCTGACGCTCGGCACCATTGTGAACGCGATCCCGCGCCCCTGGTGGTGGTACGACTTCCTCACCACTCCCAAGCTCGAGTTCGCGTCGCTCTCGACGACCGGCGGCACGGTCGGCGAGCTGCTCAACTCGGCCATGGACCCGACCATCAGCTACGACGACCTCGCGATCATCCGCGAGATCTGGCCGGGCAAGATTGTGATCAAGGGCGTGCAGAACGTCGCCGACTCGAAACGTCTCATCGACGCCGGCGTCGACGGCATCATCCTGTCGAACCACGGCGGCCGTCAGCTCGACCGCGCGCCGATCCCGTTCCGCCTCCTGCCCGAAGTCGTCCGCGAGGTCGGCAAGGACGCCACGGTCATGGTCGACACCGGCATCATGAACGGCGCCGACATCGTCGCGTCGATCGCCCTCGGCGCCAAGTTCACGCTCATCGGTCGCGCGTACCTGTACGGCCTGATGGCCGGCGGACGACAGGGCGTCGACCGCACGATCGCGATCCTGCGCAGCGAGATCGAGCGCACCATGAAGCTCCTGGGCGTCTCGTCCATCGCGGAGCTCGAGCCGCGCCACGTCACGCAGCTGCAGCGACTCGTGCCGGTCACGGTGTCGGCCCCCGCCGCAGAGGCGGCTGTCGCGGCGGCTCCGCGCCCCCGCGCTGCACGTGCCACGACGGCGTCGAGCAGCGCGAAGGCGGATGCTGCAGCATCCCGCCCGGCGAAGGCTCCGGCAGCGAAGAGCACGGGGCCGCGCGCCAAGGCCTGACGGCTCTGACACGAAGAGGGCGGGTTCCCGTGGGAATCCGCCCTCTTCCGATATCCGGACGCGTCAGACGCGGACGGGAAGGGTGGGGATCAGCTGCTCGAGGTACACCACCGTGTCTTCCCAACCGTCGACCGCGTGGCAGCGCACGCCCATCGCGAGCACGGGGTAGTCGTTGCCGTCGGGGTCGAGGCGGTCGCCCACGAAGAGCATGTCGTCGAGGGAGATGCCGGTCTGCTCGGCGAGCTGACGCATGCCGTAGGCCTTGTCGATGCCCTGCTCGGTGATGTCGACCGAGGTCGAGCCGCCGGAGCGCACCTCGAGATCGGGCAGCAGTGCCGCGACGGCGGCACGCAGGGTGTTCTTCTTCTCGCCGGTGGGATCCCATGCGGTCTTCGCGGGGACGGGGGCCTTCTGGCCGAGCGCCGAGAAGGTGATCTGAGACCCGCGGTCCTCGAGGATGTCGCCCCACGTCTCGGACTCCCAGAGTCCGAGGCGGCGGGCCTCGCCCTCGACGGCAGCGAGTGCGCGGGACTTCTGGTCGTCGGTGAGCGAACGCTTGTAGACCGTGACGACCTCGTCCTCGGTGAGGCGGTAGTACTGCGTGCCGCACGTGGGAAGCAGGTGCAGACGCGCCAGGGTGTCGGCGGAGGCGTCGGGAAGGCGGTCGACGACCTGCGTCGTGAACTGCAGGAGCTGGCCGCCGGAGATGATCGCCACCTCGACGCGCTCCGCCAGGGCGATCAGCAGTTCGCCGATGCGCGGGTCGATCTGGCTCTTCGAAGGAGCGAGAGTGTCGTCGAGATCGAAGGCGACGAGGAGGGGCGGGATGCTGTGAGCCATGGCGTCCGTCCTTTCATGCAAGAGGCTCCGCCTTCCGGCGGAGCCTCTCTGTGGTCGGGGTGACAGGATTTGAACCTGCGGCCTCTTCGTCCCGAACGAAGCGCGCTACCAAGCTGCGCCACACCCCGTTTTGCAACCCTCCGAGTCTAACCGATCGTCAGGGGTGCTGCTGACCACGGCCGCCTCGAGCTGACGATCGCGACGCCGAGACTGAGAAGAGCGATGGCGATCGCGGCGGGCGCGCGGAGGGAGGCGGCCTCCGTGCCGGTGGCTGCCAGCTCCGGCAGGGGCACGTCTGCTGGGGCCGGAGGCGCATCGGGGGCCGGACTGGCAGTGGGCGTCGGCACCGGTGGGGGCGGCGCGATCACCGCGACTTGCGAGGGCTCGCCGAACCGTTCGGTCCAGGCGAAGTCAGCGCCGATGTGGGCGACGACGGAGGGGATCTGGTCGGCAGCACGCAGGCTCCACACGGCGGTGTAGTACCCCGCGGTGGTCATCTCCCACGAGGATCTGACCGTGTACGGGGCGGCCGGCCCTGTCGTGGAATCGGTCGTGAACTGCAGCGTGCCGACGATGGCCTCCTCGCCCGGGACAGCCGACCCGGCGACGGGTTCGGTGTCGGTGCGGTAGACGATGGCGGTCGCGGTCACCGGCAGATAGGAGCCGTCATCGGCGCGCGGCCACGAGCCCTCGGTCGCGGTGAAGCTGACCTCGTCCACGTACGGACCGGGTGCCGCGTCGCGCGCGGCGACGCGCGTCGTGATGGCCGGCGCGAACGGAGGGATGCGCGGGGCGGCGTCGGCCCCGGACACCTCGAACTGAACGCGCCCTGCGGGTCCGGCGGTCTCCTGGCCGCCCGGCGTCGTGAAGTGCCGCACGGCGGCGGCGAGGCCGGCGTCGAAGCGACCCGTTCCGCTCACGGTGTAGGGACGACCTTCGGTCGGCGGCGCGGTGCGGATGGCGTACGTCGACCCCGATGTTGCGTTCTCGAGCGTCGGCGAACCCGACTCCGCGAAGACCGCGTTCGTCAGGGTGATCGTGCCCGTCGCTGCCGCGGTCGTGTCGACCCGGACCGTACCGCTGCGGTGGTCGGCAGCATCCGTCGTGAACACCAGGCTTCCGCTCGCGGTGGAAGGTCCTGCCGCAGCACGTGTGGCTTCGTCGTAATACGCCACCGCACGCTCCTGCACGGCGCGGTCGTGCTGCGGAGAAAGCGCGGACATCGTCCAGTGGATGGCGCCGGCGAGCGAGTCTCCCCGGTAACCGAAGGCATGCAGTGTCTCTTCGCGGTTCGCGATGGCCTTGACCGCCCACGCCACCGCGGCGGCCTGAACAGGGTCCGCGGTCTGTCCGTAGGTCGTCACCAGGAGATTGATTCCGGCGAGCTGCTGCGGCGAGAGACCGGCGGCCGATCCGCTGATCCCGTGGTCGGCGGTCCGGCCGGTCGGAGCGGGCGCTCCGGGGGTGATGCAGTACGTGTGCACGCCGTCGACCAGCATCGATCCGTGCCAGCCGTAGGCGGAGATCGGAGCCCAGGTGCCGAACCCGGTGCCGCGCTCAGCGGCGTCGGCGCGGGTCGGGGCCATGAGGGTCAATGCGAGGACGATCAAGAGGATGGCCAGACACAGGGCAGACGTTCGCCGAGGGACTGGAAGCCGGATCGGCGCTGCCGCGTCGTCGATCGCAGGCTTGCTCATTCGGCGTCTCCGCTCACCGGCACGAACGGCATGTGCCGACCGAAACCACGGGTTCGTTGATCGTCGCCCTGGTCGGCGCCGTCCGTCGTGTCGGGGGCAAAAGGGGCAGACACGACCGCGATGACGAGGGCGATCAGGAGCGCGAGCAGCCGCAGTCGCATGGGCAGCCCGATGCCGTGAACGCTCGTCGCCGCGACGAGCGTGTTCCGGAAGGGGGGATCAGCGGGTCGTGTGGAACGCGGAGCAGCCATGCATCGAGGATCGGCGCCTCGGGCAGGTTGCTGCGGCCGTGAATGGCTAACAGTGGACGGCCGATCCGCGAGCGTGGTTGGGGAGGAGCCTCGGGGACGTCGCTACGCGCGCGGTATGAGGGTGAGCAGCGAGGCCTCGGGGCGGCACGCGAAGCGCACCGGAGCGTAGATCGAGTGGCCGAGCCCGGCACTGACGTTGAGCGGCACCGAGTGGCCGTCGTGCTTCCACGCGCTGAGCCCGCGGGCCTGACGGAGCGGGATGTCGCAGTTGGCGACGAGCGCGCCGAAGCCGGGGACGCGGACCTGGCCGCCGTGCGTGTGGCCGCCGAAGATCGCGTCCGCTTTGAGGTCGACGAAGTCGTCGAGCACCCGGCGATAGGGCGCGTGGGTCACACCGATCGAGAGGTCGGCGGGCTGCTCGGCGCGGAGCGCGGCGAGCGGCTCGGGAAGCGCCTCGAGGTGGTCCCAGTGCCGATGGGCGTCGCTCACGCCGAAGGCGGCGATGCGCAGACCGCCGGCATCCACTGATCCGACCTTGTTGTTGAGGTCCAGCCAGCCGAGCTCACGGGTGAGGTAGTCGTCCAGCGCCTCGGTGTCGAGAGGCTCGGCGGTGTGCTTCACCTTCGATGGACCGGTGAAGTACCGGAACGGGTTGCGAGGAGAGGGGGCGGCGTGGTCGTTCGACCCGTGCACGAAGACGCCCGGCACGCCGCGCAGCGGATCGTACGCGCGGCGAAGCCCGCGAAGGCCGTCGAAGTGGCCCATGTTGTCGCCCGTGTTGACGATCAGGTCGGGCTGGAGCTCCGCGAGCCCCGCGATCCATTCCTGCTTGCGGTGCTGCCAGGGCGCCATGTGCGCGTCCGAGAGGTGCAGGACGCGGATGGGCGTGGCTCCTGCGGGAAGCACGGGCACCTCATGGAAGCGGACCGTGAAGAGGTAACGCTCGATGCCGACGCCCCAGACCGCGGCACCCGCGCCGACCGCCCCCACCGTGCCGAGCACGGTGAGGGCGGTACGCGTCGCTGAAGAGGGCACTAGCCGTTGCCGCCGCCGTTGCCGGGACCGCGGCCGCCGCCCCCGCCGCAGACCGCTGCGGCGTAGTCGACGGTGATCGAGGCGTTGCGGTTCACGACCGAGCCCGCGCCGGGGTTGGTCGCGCCGGCCTTGGTCTGCGCGCCGAGGCTGGCGTCGGCCGTGCATGTTCCGTCGCCCACGTTGCCGAAGCCCGCGCTGCGCAGCGCCTTCTTGGCGTCGTCGAGCGTGCGACCTGAGACATCCGGCACGGTGACGCCTTCGCCGTTGCTCGGGTTGATCGTGACGGTACTGCCGCCTGCGACCTTGCCAGGTCCGGGGTTCTGTGCGCCGACGACGCCCGCCGGCTGGTCGGAGTCGACCGGTCCGCCGACCTCGACCGTGAAGCCGGCCTCGGTCAGGATCGCCGTTGCCTCGTCGACCGACTTGCCGACCACGTTCGGCAGGTCCGTGAGTTGGACCTTGGTCAGCTCGTTGTCGGCGGCAGCGAACTTGTCACCGCCGTAGATGTCGTTCGCCACGCCTTGGATGGCCCGCGTGATCGGGAAGCGGATCTGGTTCAGGCGGTTGCCGTTGTAGGAGGTCTTCGTGATGTCGCCGCCACCCTGCACGTTGCCGACCCACGTCGCCGTGGCCACCTTCGTGCTCGACTCGACCATCCACGTCGTGATCTCTTCGTGGGTACCCGTCTTGCCGATGAGCGGGGTGCCGTCGCCGGGGTTGCCGCCGGTGCCGGTGCCGCCGCTGTTCATGACGCCCTGCAGGGCGAAGGCCGCGGTCGCCGCGACGTTCGGCGCGATCACCTGAGTGCAGGTGCGCGCGGGCTTCGCCAGCTCATTGCCGTCGGCGTCGGTCACTTTGTCGATCGCCTGCGGCTGGCAGTAGATGCCGTTGTTCGCGACGGTCGCGTAGGCCTCGGCCATCGCCATCGGGGAGACGGAGTTCGTTCCGATGATCGAGTTGAGGTTGGTCATCGAGACCTCCTCGCCGTTCCCCTGGGTCACACCCATGCGCGTCGCGACGTTCTTGATGTCGCAGAGGTCGAGCTTCTCCGCCATGGCGAAGAAGCCGGTGTTCAGCGAGTCCTTCGTGAAGCGCATGGGTGTGCCCATGTAGCCCCCGTTGCCGCCGAAGTTCTTGATGAGGGTGTTCGAGCCGTTCACCCAGTCGCCGTCGCACGAGTTCTTCATCCTCTTGAACACGTGCAGCGTTCCGTTCAGCGTCTGGTTGACGGAGTTGCCCTTCTCGAGCCAGTCGATCAGGGTGAAGAGCTTGAACGTCGAGCCCGCCGGGAACCCGGACGAGGTGCCGAACTTCTTGTCACCGGCGAACACCAGCGACGAGTAGTTCGGGTCGCCGGACAGCGACGCGTCCTCGCTGAACTTCGTGTTCTGCGCGATCGCGAGAACGCGGCCGGTCGTCGCTTCGATGCTCACCGAGGTCGCGCCGAAGCGGCCCGGTGATGGCGCGGTGCGGCCGATCGGCATGTCGGCGGACGTCGGCGCGTACTGGGTCATAGCCTGCTCCGCTGCTATCTGCACGCGGGTGTCGAGCGTGGTGTAGACGTTGAGCCCGCCACGCTGCAGGAGGGCCTGGCGCTCTTCGAGGGTCGCTCCGAAGGCCTCGTCGTTCAGGATGACGTCCTTCACGTACTGGCAGAAGTACGCGGCACCGCCGGCCGCCTGGCAGCCCGTGGTCGGCAAGACCACGTCGGGTGTGATCGGCCAGACAGCGGCCTCCACGTACTGCTCGCGCGTGATCTTGCCGTCGTCGAGCATGCGGCTCAGCACATAGAGCTGACGCACCTTCGTGGAGGTGTAGCCGTCGGCCGCCGCGAGCTTCTGCTCCTCGGTGATGTCGCCCGACGCCACCAGTGCGTCGAGCGCGCCGAGCTTCGCGCCCTCGTCGATGATGCCGTCCGGTGCCTTGTTGAAGGTCGCCCCGTCGGAGCCGAAGATCGAGCCGCCCGGCTTGTCGATGCGGTAGTTGTTGGGGTTCTGCACCATGCCGGCGAGCGTCGCCGCCTGCGCGACCGTCAGGCTCGCGGCATTGGTGTTGAAGTAGTGGCGTGCTGCGGCCTCGATGCCGTACGTGATGCCGCCGAAGTTGGCGATGTTCATGTAGCCGAGCAGGATGTCGTTCTTCGAGTACTTCTGCTCGAGCGCGATCGCGTAGCGCATCTCCTGCAGCTTGCGGGTGTACCCCTCAGAGCCCTCGGCCGTGGTGGCGTCAGTCCAGCACTTCCGGAGGACGTCGTCACGGCTCATCTTCTGGACGGCCACGCCGTTCTCGTCCTTGACGATCTCGCCCGCGTCGTCGGTCTCGTAGACCACCTCGGCGTTCTGCTCGCACTTCTGGATGAGCACGTTCTTCACGTACTGCTGGCTGACAGAGGAGCCACCCTGGGTCTCGCCGCCACCCTGGGCATTCGAGAGGAGTGCGCGCGCGGTGCCGATGAGATCGATGCCGCCATGCTGGTAGTAGCGCGGGTCCTCGGAGGACAGGAGCGCGTCGAACATCACGGGGTTGATCTGCGCGAATTCGACCGGCGTGCGGTCCTGCTCGAGGAACTTGGTGAGCAGGAAGGGCTGGCCGGTGGCCGGGTCCGTGGCGTAGAAGTTGCTCGGGAGCATGAGCTTGTCGATCTCGAGGACGCTCGGGAGATTGTCGAACATCGTGATCGCGCGCTCGGCGGCGGTGCTCGTGAGTGCGACCGCGGGGGTGACGGTCGCCGCAATGAGGACACCGGCTGCGGCACTGAGGCCGACAAGCCCGGCGAGTCCGCCGAGCACACCGGTGGCCGTGCGTTTGGTATCAGGCATAGGGTTGATCGTAAGGGAGATACCTGGGCGATCCATCAAGGACGCACAGCTGACCGGGGTGTTTCCCAGCCTTCACCAGCCGTCCTTTCCGCATACTCGAGGAGTCGCGATGACGACGTGGGAGTACCTCACCACGCCCCTTCTGATCCACAACACCGCCGCGATCCTCAACAACTGGGGCAAGCAGGGCTGGGAGCTCGTGCAGGTCGTGCAAGGTCCCGAGGGCGGGCTGGTCGCCTACTTCAAGCGCCCGTCCGGCGGTGGCCAGCAGAACGCGGGACTGGATGCTGCGGCCCAGGCCGCGAAGCAGTTCGAGGAGGCGTGAGCATGAGCGTGAGCGCCCGCCTCGCCGAACTCGGCATCGAACTGCCTGACGTCGTGCCGCCCGTCGCCGCCTACGTGCCCGCGAAGGCGCACGGCGATCTCGTCTACACCGCCGGCCAGCTGCCGATGGTCGCAGGCTCCCTGCCGGCGACCGGCAAGGTCGGCGAGGGCCACGGACTCGTGCCCGCGTCCGACGCGAAGGGGTACGCGCGCCAGAGCGCCCTCAACGCCATCGCCGCCGCTGCGGCCGCCGTGGGTGGGGTGGACCGCCTCACCGGCGTCCTCAAGGTCACCGGGTTCGTGGCCTCCGTCCCCGATTTCACCGGCCAGCCCGGCGTCATCAACGGCGCGAGCGAGCTGCTGGGCGAGGTCTTCGGCGACGCCGGCAAGCACGCCCGTTCGGCCGTCGGCGTGCCGGTGCTGCCGCTGGACGCCCCCGTCGAGGTCGAGGTCGTCTTCTCGTTCGCCTGATCGGCGACACGGACCACAGACAGCAGAGAGCGGATGCTGCAGCCCCGGGCTGCAGCATCCGCTCTTCTCTTCGGCTACTTGACCTGCGCGGAGATCACCGACATGACGGCGGTGTCGGCGAGGGTGGTCGTGTCGCCGACCTCGCGGCCCTCGGCGACGTCCCGCAGCAGACGGCGCATGATCTTGCCGGAGCGGGTCTTGGGAAGCTCGCCGACGATGTAGACGTCGCGGGGACGGGCGATCGGCCCGATCTGCTCGCCGACCCACAGGCGCAGGCCCTGGGCCAGGCCGTCGGGGGAGTGCGCGTCGAGGTAGGACTGCTTGATGATGACGAATGCGACGACCGCCTGACCGGTGGTCTCGTCGGAGGCGCCGACGACGGCCGCCTCGGCGACCGCCTCGTTGCCTACCAGAGCCGACTCGATCTCGGTGGTCGACAGGCGGTGGCCCGACACGTTCATGACGTCGTCGACGCGGCCCAGCAGCCACACGTCGCCGTCGTCGTCGAGGCGCGCGCCGTCGCCGGCGAAGTAGTAGCCCTGCTTCTGGAACTTCTCCCAGTAGGTCTCGACGAAGCGCTCCGGGTCGCCCCAGATGCCGCGGAGCATCGACGGCCACGGCTCCGTGACGACGAGGAGGCCGCCGTTGCCGTTGCCGACGTGCGTGCCGTCTTCGTCGACGACGTCGATCGAGACGCCGGGAAGGGGCACCTGCGCCGAGCCGGGCTTGGTCTCCGTGACGCCGGGAAGGGCCGACACCATGATCGAGCCGGTCTCGGTCTGCCACCACGTGTCGACGATGGGCGCGGTCTTGCCGCCGATGATCTTGCGGTACCACATCCACGCCTCGGGGTTGATGGGCTCGCCCACCGAGCCGAGGAGGCGCAGCGACGACAGGTCGAACTGCTTCGGGATCGCGCGGCCGAGCTTCATGAACGAGCGGATCGCGGTCGGCGCCGTGTAGAGCACCGTGACCCCGTACTTCTGCACGATCTCCCACCAGCGGCCGGGGTGGGGCGCATCCGGCGTGCCCTCGTAGAGCACCTGCGTCGCGCCGTTCGCGAGCGGGCCGTACGTGACGTAGCTGTGCCCGGTGATCCACCCGATGTCGGCGGTGCACCAGTAGACGTCGGTCTCGGGGTGGAGGTCGTGGACGACCTTGTTGGTGAACGCGGACTGCGTGAGGTAGCCGCCGGAGGTGTGGAGGATGCCCTTGGGCTTTCCGGTCGTGCCCGACGTGTAGAGGATGAACAGCGGGTTCTCGGCGGGGAACGCCTGCGCATCGTGCTCGCCGGAGGCCTGCGGCACGACCTCGTGCCACCAGAGGTCGCGCCCGTCCTTCCAGTCCACCTCGTTCTCGCCGCGCTTGACGACGAGCACGTGCTCGACGGACTCCTGCACCCCGGCGCCGCGGTCGGCGAGGGCGAGGTCGACGGCCGGCTTGAGCGGCGAGACCTTGCCCTTGCGGTAGCCGCCGTCGGCGGTGATGACGAGCTTCGCGCCGGCATCGTCGATGCGCGAGCGCAGGCTGTCGGCTGAGAAGCCGCCGAACACGACGGAGTGGATGGCGCCGATGCGGGCGACCGCGAGCATCGAGGCGACGGCCTCGGGGACCATCGGCAGGTAGATGGCGACGCGGTCGCCCTGGCCGATGCCGAGTCCCTCGAGCACGTTGGCGAGGCGCTTGACCTCGTCGGTGAGCTCGGCGTAGGTGACACGGCGCTCGTCGCCGGGCTCGCCCTCCCACAGCAGCGCCACCCGGTCGCCGTTGCCGGCCTCGACGTGACGGTCGAGGCAGTTGTAGGCGACGTTCAGCTCGCCGTCGGCGAACCACTGTGCGAACGGCGGGTTCGACCAGTCGAGCACTTCGGTGAACGGCTTGTGCCAGTGGAGGTCACGGGCCTGGTCGGCCCAGAAGCCGAGGCGGTCGGCCTTCGCCGCTTCATACAGCTCCGCCGTCGCGATGGCGTTGTCTGCGAAGTCGGCCGTGGGCGCGAAGCGCCGGTCCTCGTTCAGCAGGTGGTCGATCTGGCTGCTTGCTTGCGTGACAGGGGTCTGTTCGCTCATGGGAGCGCGCTCCTTTGCGGGCTGGGTCGAGGCCGAGGCGTGTCGGCGAGTCTGCCAGGAAATGTACCCACCGCCGCCGGAACCGACTACCCCCGATAGTAGGTGGCCCCGCATACATCGATCCCGACCGATATATCAGTGAGAATCCTCTCCTTTTCGTTTTGTCAGGACCCTTACCTCGCCTATGCTGACCGTTGGCCGAACATCGATTCTGGCATTGCGGCTCCCGACGTCACCCCCCGAATTCGGGGCCGCGCTTGGCGGCATCCCATTCCCCCCATGGGATGCCGCCTCTATTCATTGGGAGCGGTCTCTCGATTCACCGGCTCCTCCCCAACCCGTGGCGTGGCGCCGCTCTCCACGGATGACCTGTTGCCCTCGCCGGGGTGGGACACCGCCTTCGTAGCGTCGGAGCATGTCCGCACCGTTCGTCGTCCGCCCCCGTTCCGGGGCTGTGGGCGCGCCCGCTGCGAAGGGGCGATGGGATGCTGCGGCCCGGCCGGTGTCCTCCGCCCCGACGGTGAGCGGGGCCACGGGCGAGACGGCTCCGTCCGCCGCTGCGCCTTCGCGTACACCAGCTCAGCCTGGCGCCGGCGGGGCAGCATGGGTGCCGCGGCGTGTGGGTGCGGCCGAAGTTCCGCGTGGCGAGCCGGTGCCCGTCTCCAAGCCCCCGCGGGCACCGGCGGAGCGGCATCAGGTCCTCGCGCCCTTCGCGGCGTACCTCGACGACCCGGAGGTCACGGACCTCTTCGTCAACGGAGCGGCGGGCCTGTTCGTCGATCGCGGAGCCGGCGTGGAGCCGGCACGCGAGTGGCGTGCCACGGAAGAAGAGGTGCGCGACCTCGCCGTGGCACTCATCGGCCTGGGTGGGAGGCACATCGACGACGCTTCGCCGTGCGTCGATGTGCGCGTGGTGGGTGGGATCCGCGTGCACGCCGTGCTGCCGCCGATCGCCCCCGAGGGCACGGTCCTGTCGATCCGCGTGCCGCGCCTGGGCGCCGCGACGCTCGACGAACTCCAGCGGACGGGGATGTTCGACGAGGGCGTCCGCGACCGCCTGCGGGAGGTGATCGCCGGGCGCACGAATCTCCTGATCTCGGGCGCCGCCGGCGCCGGCAAGACCACGCTGCTCGCGGCGCTTCTCGCGGAGGCACCGGCGCAGGAGCGGATCGTGACGATCGAGGATGTCGCGGAGCTGCGGATCGCACACCCGCACCACGTGCGCCTCGAGGCGCGTCAGCCCAACATCGAGGGCACCGGCGGAGTCGGGCTCGCTCGTCTGGTGCGTGAGGCCCTGCGGATGCGCCCCGACCGTCTCGTGGTCGGGGAGTGCCGCGGCGACGAGGTGCGGGAGCTGCTGTCGGCTCTGAACACCGGTCACGACGGGGGAGCCGGTACGGTGCACGCGAACGGACTCCACGACGTGCCGGCACGCCTCGAGGCTCTCGGTGCGCCCGCAGGGCTGGACGACCGCGCACTCGCGCGCCAGGCGGCCAGCGCGATCGGACTCGTCGTGCACGTGGAGCGGGGCGCGGACGGCTCGCGACGCATCGCCGGAGCCGGCCGCCCCGTCCTCGACGGCGACGGGCGCCTCGCCATCAAGGAGGAGCGATGGGGCGCGCGCTGACGCAGGCGGCGGGTGCGGAGGGTGCACGGGCTTCCTCCCCGGCAGCCGTGTCGCCTCGAGCCCTCGTGACGTCCCGGCTTCGCGCGTCCGCACGAACCCCGACGTCGTCAGCCGACGTCGCGGAGACCGTGCTGCGACTGGCGGTGCTGCTGCAGGCCGGGGTCGCGCCTGCCCGCGCCTGGGAGCATCTCGCCCGCGCCGGCGACCCGGCGGCTCGGCACGTCGCCTCGGCGATCGACCGAGGGTTGCCGCTGCCCGAGGCGATCGCCACCGCGGAAGCCGACGGGTGGCAGGTGGTCGGCGTCGCGTGTCAGGTCGCGCTCGTCGTAGGTGCGCCGCTCGCCGAGTGCCTGCGCGGACTCGCTGCCGCGCTGCGGGACGCACAGGAGGCGGCCGACGACGTGCGGGTCACCCTCGCCGAGCCCGCGGGCACGGCCCGGCTCATGAGCTGGCTTCCGCTCGTCGCTGTGGGACTGGGTGCGGCGTTGGGCTTCGACACGATCGGCACCCTGTTCGCGAACCCGCTCGGGCTGGCATGCCTCGGAGCCGGAGCGGTGCTCATCCTCGCCGCGCACCGATGGACGAAACGGCTCGTGCGCGCAGCGGCGCGGTCGGACGGCGCGCCCGGTCTCGACGCAGACCTGATGGCGATCGCGCTGAGCGGCGGGGTGTCCATCGACCGCGCGCGGGCAGTCGTCCAGGACGCCCGCAGCGTCGGAACCAAAGGGGAGAGCACCGATCCGGGCGGTGAGTCCGGGACCGCCACGGCGAACCCGGAGGGAGGCGCGCCGGCCGGATCCGATGACGTCGACGCCGTGCTCCAGCTGTCGCGCACAGCGGGCGTGCCCGCGGTCGAGCTGCTGCGGGCTTCGGCCGCGCATGCCCGGCATCGCGCCCGTGTCGAGGCCCGCCTTCGTGCCGCGCGGCTCTCGTCGCGGCTGCTCATCCCGCTGGGTGTGTGCACACTGCCCGCATTCCTCCTCCTCGGGGTCGCGCCCATGCTGCTCAGCGTCATGTCGACGATGTCGGTCTCGCTATGACGGCCCCTCCCCGAGACCGCGACGCTGCGCCGCGTCCTCGCGCCCAGACCGTGCCCGCACCCACGAATCCATCGAACGGAGAACCCATGTCCCTGTCCCGAACCGACCTCGTCGTGCCGCGTCTCACGCGTCGCCGCGCCGAACGCCTGTTCGCGCCGCGCGACGTCGAACGCACGTGGGAGGGCGAAACCGGCGCCGCGACCGCCGAGTACGCCATCGCGACGATGGCAGCGGTCGCCTTCGCCGGCCTCCTCGTCGTCATCATGCGGTCGGATGAAGTGCGCACCATCCTCACCGACCTCGTGCGACGCGCGCTCACGGTGGCGTGATGCGGCCGCGGCTGGGCGACGATCGCGGTGCGGTCGTCGCCGAGTTCGCGGTCGCGCTCCCCGCCGTCGCGCTCGTCCTGCTGGTCGGGGTCGGCACCCTCGCGGGAGCGTCCCGGCAGGTGCGGCTGCAGGACGCGGTGGCGGATGCTGCCCGCCTGAGCGCCCGCGGCGAGTCCGAGCAGCGCGTGCGCGACGCCGTCGCGACGACGGTGGCGGAGGCATCCGTCGACATCACCGCTCGGGGGGATCTCGTGTGCGTGGCGGCATCCGCTCCGGCGCTGTTCGGAGTGCGGGTGACGGCGGCCGGATGCGCGTTGGCGGGCGGCCTGTGAACGCGCCCGACGTCGCCGTCACGCGGCCGCCGGCGAGCAGGCCGGGTTGATGGCGGGGACGATGGTCGCGGTCGGGATCGTCGGTGCGGCCGCCGTCCTCGCGGCGGCGCTCGCCGGTGCCGGTGCCGCGGCGGTCGCGAGTCAGCGACTGGCCTCGGCGGCCGACGCCGGTGCGCTCGCCGCGGCGGACGCGGCGTCCGGCGCGGTGACCGGCGCCCCCTGCGGACGTGCGGCCGAGGTCGCGGGCACTTTCGGGGGCACCATCGAGGCCTGCGAGCTCGACGAGCTGATCGCGACGGTGACCGTGTCGATGCGCCTCGGGCCGGTCACCGCGCAGGCCACCGCCCGGGCTGGACCGCCTCCCTGATCGCGTCTCACAGCCCCTGCACCGAGAAGTGGCGTGTATGGTTTGCGTCGAAGAAAGGACGCCCCCGTTGGCAGAAGGCAAGAAGCTCGTCATCGTCGAGTCACCGACGAAGATGAAGTCGATCCAGGGGTACCTCGGCGATGGCTACGAGGTGCTCAGCTCGGTCGGGCACATCCGCGACCTGGCGGACAAGCGCGACATCCCGGCCGATAAGAAGCAGGCCTATGGGAAGTATTCGATCGACATCGACAACGGCTTCGACCCGTATTACGTCGAGAGCGAGCGCGGCAAGAAGACCGTCGCCGAGCTCAAGCGCGCGCTGAAGGGGGCGGACGAGCTCCTGCTCGCCACCGATGAAGACCGCGAGGGCGAAGCCATCGCGTGGCACCTGCTGCAGACGCTCAAGCCCAAGGTCCCCGTGAAGCGCATGGTCTTCCACGAGATCACCAAGGACGCGATCCAGGCCGCCGTCGGCAACACCCGCGAGCTCGACCTCGCGCTCGTCGACGCGCAGGAGACCCGCCGCATTCTCGACCGCCTCTACGGCTGGGACGTCAGCCCCGTGCTCTGGTACAAGGTGCAGCAGGGCACCTCCGCCGGGCGCGTGCAGTCTGCCGCGACGCGCCTCGTCGTCGACCGCGAGCGCGAGCGCATGGCGTTCGTGTCGGCGTCGTACTGGGACATCGAGGCGCTCGCCGCGCCCAACCGCCCGCAGGGCATCGACGACTCGTTCTCGACCCGCCTCGCCCGCGTCGACGGTGCGGTGCTCGCCCGCGGCACCGACTTCGACGACCGCGGTGAGCTGAAGAAGGCCGTCCTCGTCCTCGACGAGGCGCAGGTGCGCGAACTCGCCGCCGCGATCGAGGCGGCGGCCGAGGCATCCGTCACCGCCCTCGAGTCCAAGCCCGGAACCCGCAGCCCCAAGCCGCCCTTCACGACCTCCACCCTCCAGCAGGAGGCCGGTCGCAAGCTCTCGATGAGCGCCAAGCACGCCATGGGCGTCGCGCAGCGTCTCTACGAGAAGGGGTACATCACTTATATGCGCACCGACTCGACGGCGCTGTCGACGCAGGCCGTGCAGGCCGCGCGCGAACAGGCGGTCAAGATGTACGGCGACCTGTCGGTGCCGCCGAACCCCCGCTCGTACCGCAACAACAGCAAGAACGCGCAGGAGGCGCACGAGGCCATCCGCCCGTCGGGCGAGACGTTCCGCACGCCGTCCGAGGTGTCGGGCCAGCTCGACCGCGACGAGCTGCGCCTGTACGACCTCATCTGGAAGCGCACGATGGCCAGCCAGATGTCGGACGCGAAGTACGAGACCACCACCGTGACCCTCGAGGTCGGGGCGGCCGGTCGCCGCGCCGAGTTCACGGCATCCGGAACCGTGTACACCTTCAAGGGCTTCCTCGAGGCGTACGAGGAGGGCCGCGACGAGAAGCGCGGCGACAGCGACAAGTCCGACGACCAGTCGCTGCCGGCGATGGCGGTGGGCGACGTGCTGCGCCTCCGCGACGTCGAGCCGAAGGGTCACGCCACCAGCCCGAAGCCCCGCTACACCGAGGCGAGCCTCGTCAAGGCGCTCGAGGAGAAGGGCATCGGCCGCCCCTCGACGTTCGCGAGCATCATCGACGTCATCCTCAACCGCGGCTACGTCACCAAGCGTGGCCAGGCGCTCATCCCGAGCTGGCTCGCGTTCAGCGTCGTGCGCCTGCTCGAGCAGCACTTCGCCGACCTCGTCGACTACGACTTCACGGCGGCGCTCGAGGACGACCTCGACGCGATCGCCCGCGGTGAGCAGAAGCGCCAGGACTGGCTGCAGGACTTCTACTTCGGAGGAACCGACCACGTCGGCCTCCGGAACATCGTCGACAACCTCGGAGAGATCGACGCGCGCGCCCTCAATTCGACGCCCATCGGCGACGTCGCGACGCTGCGGTTCGGCAAGTACGGCCCCTACCTGGAGGTGCCCGACGCCGAGAAGCCGGACGCCGAGCCCCGGCGGGTCAACATCCCCGAGGATCTCGCGCCCGACGAGCTGACGCCGGCGCGCGCACAGGAGCTCATCGACGCCCCCGTCGCGGGTGACCGCGTGCTGGGGGAGAACCCCGCCAACGGCAAGCTCGTCGTCGTGAAGGATGGCCGTTTCGGCCCGTACGTCCAGGAGACCGACCCGCCCGCCGAGGAGGCCGTCGACGAGGAGACCGGCGAGGTCGTCGCGGTCGAGCCGGAGCCCGCGCCGAAGAAGCGCGGCGCGAAGAAAGAGGTCGCGCCGAAGCCGCGCACCGCCTCGCTCTTCAAGTCGATGTCGGTCGACGCGATCGACCTCGACACCGCGCTGAAGCTGCTCGACCTCCCGCGCACCGTCGGCGTCGACCCCGAGACGGAGGCCCCGATCACGGCACAGAACGGCCGGTACGGGCCCTACCTCAAGAAGGGCACCGATTCGCGCACCCTGCAGAGCGAGCAGCAGATCTTCGACATCACGCTCGAGGAGGCGCTCGCCGTCTACGCGCAGCCGAAGTACGGTGCGCGCGGCGCGTCGTCGGCCCTCAAGGAGTTCGAAGCCGACCCGACGAGCGGCAAGCCGATCAAGCTGAAGGACGGCCGCTTCGGCCCGTACGTCACCGACGGCGAGACGAACGCGACGATCCCGCGCGGCGAGGACGCGATGGAGGTCACGTTCGAGCGCGCGGTGCAGCTGCTCGCCGACAAGCGTGCGAAGGGCCCGGCCAAGCGCCCGGCGCGGCGCACGACGACGACGCGCAAGCCCGCGGCGAAGAAGTGACGGGCGGCGGCGACACCCGTCCGGTCCCCGAGTCCGTCGAAGGGCTGTTCGTCACGTTCGAGGGCGGCGACGGCGTCGGCAAGACGACGCAGGCGGCGCTCCTCGACGCGTGGCTGACGGATGCCGGCCGCACGGTCGTGCGCACGCGCGAGCCCGGCGGCACCGAGGTGGGCGTTCTCATCCGCGACATCGTCTTGCACCACCGGGGAGAGGTCGCTCCGCGGGCGGAGGCGCTGCTGTACGCGGCGGACCGGGCGCACCACATCGAGACCCTGGTGCGGCCCGCGCTCGCGCGCGGCGAGGTCGTGATCCAGGACCGCTACCTCGACTCGTCGGTCGCGTATCAGGGTGCGGGACGCGTCCTCGGGCGTGACGAGGTCCGGGAGCTCTCCCTGTGGGCGACCGGGGGCCTCCTTCCCGACGTCACGGTGCTCCTCGACCTCGACCCCGCATCGGCACGCGAGCGCCTCGACGCCGACGACAAGCCCTTCGATCGGCTCGAGTCCGAGAAGGAGCACTTCCACGCCCGCGTCCGCGAGGAGTTCCTCGCCCTCGCCGCCGCCGAGCCGGACCGCTTCCTCGTGCTCGACGCCTCGCTCCCGCCGGACGAGCTCGCCGCCGCCGTGCGGGCACGCGTGGAGCCGCTCCTCGCATGAGGCGAACGCTCGGCGTACGCACAGCCGGTGTCCGACTGGATGGTTAGGCTGGTCGGCATGGAGCCGGTCGCCGCTGTCGCTGGGGCGTCTCCCGCGACGGACGACCAGGCGTTCCCCTGGGGCGACGTGTGGGGGCAGCCCGATGCCGTCGCGGCGCTGCGGGAAGCAGCATCCGATCCCGCATCGATGACCCACGCCTGGCTCATCACCGGTCCTCCCGGCTCCGGCCGGTCCACGCTCGCCCACGCCTTCGCGGCCGCCCTCATCGCCGAGCCCGGTGATGAGCGCACGATGCACCAGGTGCTCGCCGGCACCCACCCCGACCTCACGGCGCTGCGCACCGAGGGCGTCATCATCTCCATCAAGGACGCGCGCGCCCTCGTCGAGCGGTCGTACTTCGCGCCCTCGCTGGGGCGGTACCGCGTCATCGTCATGGAGGACGCCGATCGCATGGCGGAGCGCACGTCGAACGTGCTGCTGAAGGCTCTCGAAGAGCCGCCCGAGCGCACCGTCTGGGTGCTGTGCGCACCCAGCGACGCCGACCTGCTGCCGACGATCCGCTCCCGGGTGCGCACGCTGCGCCTGCGCGAGCCCGACGTGGCCGATGTCGCCGACCTCATCGTGCGACGCAGCGGCGTCGACCCCGCGATCGCCGAGCAGTCCGCCCGGCACGCGCAGCGCCACATCGGCATGGCACAGCGGCTCGCGACGGATGCCGCGGCCCGTGCACGCCGCGACGCCACGCTGCGCGGCGTGCTCGCGGTGCGTGGCGTGGGCGACGCGGTCGAGGTCGCCGGCGCGATCGTCGCCGCCGCCACCGATGACGCCAAGGCGCTCACGGCGGAGCGCGACGAGGCGGAACGCTCGGGGCTCCTGCGCACCCTCGGCATCGCCGAAGGGGCCGCGGTCCCGCCCGCCGTGCGGTCGCAGCTGTCGGCGCTCGAGGACGAGCAGAAGCGTCGCGCCACGCGCAGCCTGCGCGACGGCATCGACCGCGTGCTCACCGACCTCGAGTCGATGTTCCGCGACGTGCTGCTGCTGCAGTTCGGCCGTGACGCCGACCTCATCAACCGCGAGCTCGAGCCCGACATGCGGGCCCTCGCCGCCGCGTGGACGCCGGAGCGCACGCTCACGGTCGTCGACCGCATCGGCGTCACCCGCGAGAATCTCGAACTGAACGCCGCGCCCGCTCTGGCGCTCGAGAGCATGCTCGTCACCGTCGCGAGCGGAAGGATCCCGTGAACCCGACCCGTCCCCGCCGACTTCGTCGCGCTCTTGCCGTCGTCGTCGGTCTGGTCGCAGCATCCGTCGTCCTCAGCGGCTGCCTGTCGGCGATCATCCCCGACGCGTCGCCACGTCCGAGCTCGAGCAAGGCGGCCGACACCGACGGCGTCGCCGAGAATCTGCTGCCGTACTACGAGCAGACGCTCGACTGGTCCAGCTGCAACGAGACGTTCGACTGCACGACGGTGACCGCGCCACTGGACTGGTCCGACCCGACGAAGGGCGACATCGAGCTGTCGGTCATCCGCAGCCGTGCCGAAGGCACCGACGACCCCATCGGGTCCCTGCTGACCAATCCCGGCGGGCCCGGTGCGAGCGGTGTCCAACTGATCCGCGACTCGGTGTCGTTCGCGGTGAGCGAGCCGGTGCGCCGGCAGTTCGACGTCGTCGGCTTCGATCCGCGCGGTGTCGGCGAGTCGACCGCGGTGACCTGCTACGACGCGGCCGACATGGACGCGTACCTGTTCGACATCCCCGAGGGCGCGCGCGGGACGGATGCCTGGGCCGAAGAGCTCCTCGCACGGCACAAGAGCTTCGGCGAGGCGTGCGACGAGAACAGCGACGGCGTCCTCCCTTACATCACGACCGAGAACTCCGCCCGCGACATGGACCTGCTCCGCGCGGTGCTCGGCGACGCGGAGCTGAACTACCTCGGCTACTCGTACGGCACATTCCTCGGCGCGACGTACGCGAAGCTGTTCCCTGAGAAGGTCGGACGGCTCGTGCTCGACGGCGCCGTCGACCCGTCGGTGTCGAACCTCGACGTCAACGTGACCCAGGGCATCGGGTTCGAGTCGGCCCTGCGCGCGTACATGGCGGACTGCCTGACCGACAAGGATTGCCCGTTCCGCGGCACCGTCGACGAGGCGATGGCCGATCTGGGAACCCTGCTCGCCAGCGTCGACCGCGACCCGATCCCCAACGCCGACGGCCGCCTGCTCGGCTCCGATTCGCTGATGACCGCGATCGTCGCCGCACTGTACTCGCAGGACAGCTGGGGCTACCTCACGATGGCCCTCACCGACGTGCTGCAGGGCAACGCCGACATCGCGTTCCAGCTGGCGGACTTCTACTACGACCGCCAGGGCGGCACGTACACCGGCAACCAGACCGAGGCGTTCCGCGCCTACAACTGCATGGACTACCCCACGGGTGCCACCGACGAGGACCTGGCGGCGGCCGAGGCCGCCCTCGCCGAGAAAGCCCCCACGATCGCGCCCTACTGGTTCGGACCCGACCCCTGCGAGGTGTGGCCGTACCCGCCCACCGGCGTGCGCGAGCGCATCACCGCCGACGGCGCCGCGCCGATCGTCGTGGTGGGCACCACGAACGACCCGGCGACCCCGTACGAGTGGTCGGTGTCGCTGGCCGACCAGCTCTCGTCGGGCGTGCTGGTGACGCGCGTCGGCGAGGGCCACACCGGGTACAACAAGGGCAACTCGTGCGTCGACTCGGCGATCGAGACGTACCTGCTCGAGGGGACGCCCCCGCAGGACGGCCTGCGCTGCGAGTGAACTGACGAACGACAGAAGCGGATGCCGCGACCTCAGGGTCGCGCCATCCGTTTTCTGTTTCCGAGGTCCTGGTCGTCAGCGGCGCAGCACGCGGCGGGCCAGGGCGTTGCCGAGGAACTGCACCAACTGCACGATCACGATGATCACGAGCACCGCGGCCCACGTCACCGCCGGGTTGAACTGCTTGAAGCCGTACACGATCGCGAACTCTCCGAGTCCTCCCGCCGCGACGGCACCGGCGATCGCTGTCATGTCGACGAGCGCGACGACGATGAAGGTGTAGCCGAGGATGAGCGGGCCGAGCGCCTCGCGGGGGAGCAGGCGCAGGAGGATCCGCGAACGGCTCGCACCCGTGGCGCGGGCCGCCTCGATCACGCCCGGCCGGACCGTCAGCAGATTCTGCTCGACGATGCGGCTGATCGCGAAGAGCGACGCGATGGTGATCGCGAAGATGCCGAACTCGGGTCCGATGCCCGGGATGCCCAGGCTGCGCGCGATCGGCTGCACCGCCGCCAGCAGGATCACGAACGGGATCGGCCGGAAGAAGTTCACGATGACGTTGATGGTGCCGAACAGGAACCGGTTGGGGAACAGGCTCCCGGCCCTGGTGGCATACAGCGCGAGTCCGACGAAGAGCCCGGCGATACCGCCGAGCACCAGGCTCAGCGACACCACGTACAGCGTCTCGGCGGTGGCCTCCCACAGCTGGGGGAGCAGGTCGACGAGCCTATCCACGGGCGTCCTCCTCGATCAGCGGCGCGAACGCCGCGGCCGCGTCGATGGCCTGCTGCACGGCATCCGTCTCTCCGGTCAATGCCAGCGTGAGATGCCCGAAGACGCGGCCGCCGATGTCGTTGATGCCGCCGTGCACGAGCTCGAATCGCACGCCGTGCGACGAGAGCGCGGCGAAGACATCGGCCTGCGTGACGTCGCCGTCGCGGATGGTGAACGTGACGATCCGCCCGGGGTGGCGCTCGCGCAGGGTGCGCAGCTGGTCGCCGACAGGGACGTCTTCGATGATGCTCGCGACGAAACGGCGCGTGGCCGCGTGCTGCGGCGTGGAGAGCACGTCGAAGACGGCGCCGCTCTCGATGATGCGGCCGTTCTCCATCACGACGACGCGGTCGGCGAGGGTGCGGATCACTTCCATCTCGTGGGTGATCACGAGGATGGTCACGCCGAGCTCCTCGTTGATGCGTTTGAGGAGCGCGAGCACCTCCTGCGTCGTGTCGGGGTCGAGGGCGCTCGTCGCCTCGTCGGCGAGGAGGATGCGCGGGCTCGTCGCGAGCGCTCGAGCGATCCCGACGCGCTGCTTCTGGCCGCCCGACAGCTGCTCGGGGTAGCTCTTCGCCTTGTCGGCCAGGCCGACGAAGCGCAGGAGCTCGTCGACGCGCGCCGCGATCTCGGCGCGCGGGCGGCGCGCGACCTCGAGCGGGTACGCGATGTTCTTCGCGACCGTGCGGGAATCGAAGAGGTTGAACTGCTGGAAGATCATGCCGATGTCGCCGCGCAGCTCGCGCAGTTCGCGCTCGCGCAGGTGGGTGATGTCGCGGCCGTCGATCTCGACGGTGCCGGTGGTCGGCGTCTCGAGGGCGTTCACCAGGCGCAGCACGGTGCTCTTGCCGGCACCGGAGTAGCCGATGATGCCGCACACCTCGCCGGCGGCGACGTCGAGCGACACGTCGTCGACCGCGGCCACCGGAGGGGCGTCCTTGGCGGGCGGGGGGAAGGTCTTGGTCACGCCGGTCAGGCGGATCAGGGTCATGGGTGCTCCTCGGCGGAACGCGCGTGTGCGGCCCGTGCGCGCGAGGCGCGAACGGGCCGCACAGGCAGTGCCGCAGTCGGCGGTGTCTTACGAGTTGGCGCGGATGTCGTCCTCGACGTCGGTGAGCGACGTCAGGAGCTCGTCCACCGGGGTCTTCACGAGGACGGCGGTGCCGCCCGACGCCTCGACGACGCCGTCCAGGACGGCCTTCGTGTTCTGGTAGATCTCCACGAGCTTGAGGTACGTCGGGTTGTCGGCGTCCTCGGCCTTCGCCGCGAAGATGTTGATGTACGGGAACGCGCTCGGGTCGGTCGGGTCGTCCGTGGCGATGGCGTCCTCGGGGGTGAGGTTCGCGTCCGCGAGGAAGTCGTTGTTGACGATCGACGCGGCGACATCGGGCAGCGAGGTCGCGGTGAACGCGGCGTCGAGCGCCTCGACCTTGACCTTCGACTCGGGCAGCACGTCGGCGACGGTCGAGAACACCGAGCCGCCATCCTTCAGCTCGATGAGGCCGGCCGACTGCAGCACGAGGAGGCCGCGCGCCTGGTTCGACTCGTCGTTGGGAACGGCGACCGTGGCCCCTTCGGGGATGTCGTCGGTCGACTCGTACTGCGACGAGTACAGGCCGAGCGGGTAGATCGCCGTGGCGCCGATCGGCTGGAGGTCGTCGTCGCTCTGCACGTTGTAGGTCGCGAGGTAGATGATGTGCTGGAACTGGTTCAGGTCCAGCTCGCCCGCCGAGAGGGCGGGGTTCGGCTGGGTGTACTCGCTGAAGTTGACGAGCTCCACCTCGATGCCCTCGTCCGCCGCGGCCTCCTTGTAGGTCTCCCAGTACGGGTCGCCGGAGTCGACGACGCCGATGCGGACGACCTCGTTCTCGTCGGAGGCGCCGGCGGCGGCATCCGTTCCGGTCCCGGCGCAGCCGGCGAGGAGGAGGGCGAGGGGAAGCGCGAGTGCTGCTGCTGCGGCGAGCTTCTTGGACGTGGACATGTGAGTGCTCCTGTGGATCGAGGCCCGTCTCGGGCTTGTGACCGCGCGCACGATCCACGGACCGCGCACGCTTCGTCGCGGACCGGGTTCGAACCTACGTGGGGGTGATGCGCCATCTCGAACCGGGGCGTAACACGTCGACACCGAGTCCGTCGAAAAGTGGGATCGGGTCCGGAACGGATGCCTCGACCGCCGTGGTTCGCGAGCACCCTCCGGACCCTGTAAGATCGTTGCTTGTGCGTCGCGCAAGCGAGGCCCGCCACCTTAGCTCAGTCGGCAGAGCGAATCACTCGTAATGATTAGGTCAAGGGTTCGATTCCCTTAGGTGGCTCCACCCATCTCCGTCGGCGGGAATCCCTTCTCGCACCCGTCGCGATCGTGTTGTACGCGGTGGGCTTCGCTGAGCGGAACCGTGCTGCAGGTGTCGGGTCGCGCCAGCTTCGAGCTCGTCCAGAAGGCGATCATGGCCGGCATCCCTGCGCTGTCCGCGGTCTCGGCGCCGTCGTCACTGGCCGTCGAGCTGGCCGCGGCGTCCGGACTCACGCTCGTGGGGTTCTCACGGGGCACCTCGTTGAACGTGTACTCGCGGCCGGGGCGCATCCGCATGTGACGCCCGGCCCCGGCCACCGTGTCGCAGCCTGCGGGCGCATCACGCGATGCGCGCGAGATCCGGCGAGGTCACCTCGTCGGCGAGGTCGCCCGAGCGCACGAAGCGCTCGACCTCCGCGACGACATGACGGCCGAGCCGACGCAGCTCGTTGCCGATCGAGCCCGCGATGTGAGGCGTCAGGGTGGCGCCCGGCAGTGAGAACAGTGGATGCCCCGGCGGCAGCGGCTCGGGGTCCGTGACGTCGAGCACCGCCCGCAGCCGATCGGTCGCGAGCTCGGCGACGAGGGCATCGGTGTCGACGAGCGACCCTCGCGCGGTGTTGATCAGTGTCGCGCCGTCGGCCATGAGCGCGAGTTGGTCGCGGCCGATCATGCGGAAGGTCTCCGGGAGCGCCGGCGCGTGGATGGTGACCACCTGCGAGCGCGTGAGCAGCTCGGGAAGGCTCACGAGCTCCGCGCCGAGTGCGGATGCACTCGCGGCGTCGAGCGAGGGATCGAAGACGACGCACCGGATGTCGAAGGGCTGCAGGAGCTCGATCACGCGCCGCCCGATGCGGGATGCGCCCACCACGCCCACCGTGATGCCGAAGGCACCCACCCCGCCTCGCGGGCGGGCCGCGATCATGTCCTGCGTCCGCGTGAAGTCGCGCGCCGAGCGGAGCACGTCTCCGGCGCTCAGCAGGATCGTCGCGAGGGTGTACTCCGCGACCGGGACCGCGTTCGCGCCGGCGGCGCTGGAGACACGGATGCCTCGTTCCCAGACGGCGGGGGTCACGAGGCGCTTGACCGACCCGGCGGCGTGCACGACGGCGCGCAGGCGCGGCCAGTGCGCCAGCGTCCGCTCGTCGAGCGAGGGCGCGCCCCACCCGGTGATGAGGATCTCGGTGTCGGCCGTCGACGGCGGCACGCTCGGCAGGTCGGGGGTCAGCACGACCTCGTCGAGGCGGACGAACCGCTCGAGGTCGGCGCGTGCCGCGGCACCGAACAGATCCGACGCGAGTTGCGGGGACTCCATCGCTAAGAGCGCCTTGGGGCGCGCGAGGGCGCTCACGCGCGGCCCTCGCCGGTCGGAACGACGTCGACGACGCCGTCGCGCCAGCGCACGACGATGCCTCCGGCCTCGACCTCGACGGCGGGCACCGCGTCGAGATCGAGCGTCTCCTGCGCACCGATCGCGACCAGCGCGGCCACGACGTCGCCCTCGCCGGCAGGGGTCGCCCCCGCGGCCCACGGTGTCGCCGACCCGGAGAGGAACGGGTCCCCGCCGGACCGGTGGGCGATCCCGGGGATCGGCAGGCCGCGCACGCCGACGACGGCGGTCGTCACGCCGTCGTCGCGGGTCGCGGTGGTCGGTGCGGTCGCCCGCCACCGGCCGGGCTCGATGGGCAGCGCCCATCCGCCGATGCGGAAGCGCCACGGTCCGCCCTCTTCGGGCCACACCGCGTCGAGGTCGTCGGCGGCCGACGGCTGCGCGACGCGCGGCGCTGCATCCCACCACGCGAGCCGGAGTTCGTGCACCCCGTGCACGACCGACGCCACGGTCACCCGCGGGCCGCGCCGCAGCGCCGCCCATCCCGCGACGTCGGTCGTGCTCCCCGCTTCGGGGGTGTCGAGCCAGTGCACCCGCGACCGCGACACCGCGACGCGGTCGTCCAGGCGCACCCGCTCGATGCGGTCGCGGTGGGACGGGGCACCAGTACCGTCCAGCAGCGCGACATGGGACTCGAAGGGCTTGGCGATCCCGCCGGCCGAGAGGTCGGGGGAGGAGGTCGTCGAATAGCCGACCCGGTGGTAGAAGGGGTTGTCGGCGCGCACACCGCCTGCGGGGCCGCGGAAGCCGTCCGAACCGTGGTTCAGAACGCGCACGATGCCGTCGGCCTCGGAGCGCACCACGAGCCAGCCCGGTGCGACCAGGAGCCGCGTGCGGATGGGCTCGGCCTGGACATCGTCCGGCTGCACCGACCATTCGGGGTGGTCCTCGGGCAGCAGCAGGCCCATCAGGCCTTTGCTCGCCCAGTACGTCGACGACGAGCCGGTGTACGCCTGCCGGATCGCGCGGTACTCGCGGTGCCAGCCGATCGACAGCAGGCCGCGCTCGTCGACGGCCCCGGCGTCGAGGAAGTGGTCGAGCACGCTGTCGGCGAGCACCCGCGTGCCGCCCGGTGCCAGCGGGGTCTCGCCCGCGAGCGCGCCCGCCCAGAACGGTGCGAGCGTCGCGAAGCGGTAGGTGAGTGAGCGGCCCTGCAAGAGCGGGGCGCCGTCGGAGCCGACGAGGTCGCGCGCCTGACCGAGGAACTCCCGGAGGCGGTCGCGATGCACCTGCTCGAGGTCGGTGCCGAGGATCCGCGCGTGCAGCAGGGGGTAGACGTGCCACGCCCAGCCCGCGTAGTGGTCGAAGTTCTGGCGCGACCCGTCGGGGCCTGCGCCGTCGGAGTACCAGCCGTCGCCGAGGTACAGGCTCTCCTGGATCTCGGTGTTGCGGTCGAGGTCGTCCTGACTCCAGGGGCCGTCCACGGACTGCAGGAAGCCCTCGATCACCGTCTGGAACCACGTCCAGTTGTTGGTGTAGCCGCTCGTGCCCACCACGCCGGCGAGCCAGGCGACCGTGCGCTCCTGCACCGCGGGGTCGAGACGGTCCCAGAGCCACGGCCGGGTCTCCGACAGGAGGATCGCCAGGGATGCCGCCTCCGGCACAGCCTGTCGGCGCTCGCCGATCGTGGGCCAGCGCTCGGCGTGCGACGGGTCGGTTCCCGCGGCGAAGCCGCGGGCGAACCGCTCCAGCAGCCCGGCCGGGTCGTCGCCGCCGGCGCCGGCCACGCGGAAGGCTGCGAGCAGGCCGGTGCGGGCGAAGCCCTCGAGCCCGTCGCTCCAGCGTCCCGAGGCGCTCGCCGGGCCTGGAAGCACGACGAGCGAACCGCTCGGAGACGCGTACGGCGCCGTCGCCTGCAGCAGCCGGTCCGCGAGATCCTGCCAGCGGCCCCGTGCTGTCGTCTTCGCCACTTCGGCTTCCCCGTACGTCATCGTCACGCGTCGATCGTGCATTACGATCCTGTAGCCATCGGCCCTTCCGGACAATTCCGATCATCGATCGGTCAAACCGGATCAGACTGCGACGAACGGACTTCGCACCCATGACTGGACAGAACTCACTGCCGAGGACACGTCACGAGCACCTGCTGCGCCAGGTCGAGCTCCACGGCAGCGTCAGCGCCGCGGACGTCGCGACGCAGCTCGGTGTCTCGCAGGTGACGGTGCGCCGCGACATCGTAGAGCTCGAGAAGGCGGGCAAGCTCGCCCGCGTCCACGGCGGCGCGATCGCCGTCGGCGCCCCCGCCGTCCCGCAGGCGGCGCGCACGAACGTCGGCGTCGTCGTGCCCGGATCGGTCAGCCACTACCCGCAGATCGTGCGGGGGATGGATGCCGCGTCCCACGGCGTGCGCACTCGTGTCGTGCTCGCGACCTCGCAGTACCGCGAAGACCTCGAGCAGCGGCAGGTCGAGCGGTTGATCGAGATCGGTGTGGCGGGCATCGTGTTCGCTCCGACCATGCGCAGCCGCACCGAGGCGGAGCTGTCCGAGTGGGTGCGCACCATCCCGGTGCCGGTCGTGTTCCTCGAGCGGAGACTGGAATCCACGGCGCTGGCGGTCCATGACAGCGCCCGCACCGATCACGAGCGCGGCGCCGAACTCGCGGTCGAGCATCTGTCCCTGCTCGGGCACCGCTCGGTCGGCCTCGCGCTGTTCGACCGCACGCCGACGGCGCCGCTCATCCGTGACGGCCACCGCGCCGCCGTGGCCCGGCTGGGCCTCGCTGAGGCGCCGTCCGTCGCGCTCCCGAAGGGCGGTGACGGCGAGAGCGATCCGCTGGACGACGCTCTCATCGCGTTCCTCGACGCCTGCCGCGACACCGGCACCGACGCCGCGCTCGTGCACACCGATGTGCACGCCGCGCGGCTCGTCGAGCTCGCCATGGACCGCGGCATCCGAGTTCCCGATGATCTCGCGGTCGTCGCGTTCGACGACGACACCGCGGGGCTCGCCATGGTGCCGCTCACGAGTGTGACACCGCCCGGACGCGACCTCGGGCAGGAGGCGATGCGCATCCTCACCGAGCGCATCGCGGCGCCTGACAGCGCCGCGCGGCACATCACGATGCTGCCGCGACTGACGGTGCGCGAGTCGTGCGGGGCGGCTTCGTGATCGCTTTTGTCCGCTTGCTCACGACCGGTCGAGCCCCGACCTACATTGTCTCTGCACGGCCCCCGGTGCGATCGCCGGGCGAGCGACGAGAGGCAACGAGCAAGGAGGCTCCGATGACATCCCGAGCATTCACCAGTGCCACGGCACGGCGAGGCGCACTCACCGCGGGGGCCGTCCTCGCAGTGGGGGCCCTGACACTCCTGACCGGCTGCGCTGGCGGCGGCGCCGAACCCGCTGCGAGCGCGGATCCCGACGAAGAGGTCACGCTGAACTTCGCGTGGTGGGGCGACGCCAGCCGCGCCGAGCGGTACGAGGCGGCGATCGATCTGTTCGAGGAGCAGAACCCGAACATCACGATCCAGACGAGCTACGCGAGCTTCGGCGACTACTGGACCTCGCGCAACACCGAGGCCGCCAGCCGGACCCTCCCCGACGTGTTCCAGATGGACCTCGCCTACCTCGCCGAGTACGGCGGCTTCGGGCATGTGCTGCCGCTGGACGACTACCTCGGTGACGCCATCGACACCGACGGCATCGATCCGTCGCTCGTGCAGGCGGGCGCCGTCGACGACAAGATCGTCGGTCTCGCATCATCCAGCAGCACGCTCGCGACGCTCTACAACGGTCCGCTGCTCGAGCAGCTGGGAGTCGAAGTGCCCGACGGCCCGCTGACGTGGGACGAGTACGACGACTTCCTCACGGAGGTCTCGAAGGCCGGCGCGGCGAACAGCCCGGCCGTCTACGGCTCGCTCGACTACACGCAGTACTTCTGGCTGTTCCAGATCTGGCTCGGCCAGCAGGGTCTGTCGCTCATCGACGGCGACGAGCTCGGCTTCGAGAAGGGCGACCTCGCCGACTGGTGGTCGCGCAGCGCGACGCTGCAGGAATCGGGTGGGGTCATGCCGGCCGAGCGTCAGGCGCAGCTCGAGGGTGTGGACGCCCTCGGCGCCGGCGAGATCGCCAGCGACGTCAGCTGGGCGAACTTCCTCGCCCGCTTCAGCGAGGGACCCGCGAAGCCCGAGCTGTCGCTCGCGATCCCGCCCTACGACGACGAGGACAACACGGGCATGTTCCTCAAGCCCGGTCTGATGCTCTCGATCGGCGCCAACAGCGAACACCCCGCACAGGCGGCGAAGTTCATCGACTTCCTCGTGAACGACCCCGAGGTGGGCGCGATCTTCGGCATGTCGCGTGGCGTGCCCGCATCGTTGAGCGCCGCCGAGGGCATCGAGGCGAACGAGCTCGACGAGAAGATCCTCGCCTATCAGGAGTCCGTCGCCGACCAGCTGGACGGCCAGGCACCGCCGGCCGTGAAGGGCCTAGGAACCCTCGAGCAGACCTTCGTGGCGATCAGCCAGGACGTCGCCTACGGTGCGGCCACGCCCGAAGAGGCGGCCGACCGCTGGTTCGCCGAGGCCGAGAACGCACTGAAGTGACCACCCCGCGGGCGGCGTGCACCGCTGCACGCCGCCCGCGACTTCCGGGAGAGCAACCGTTATGACCGCCGATACACTCGCACCCCCCGTGCCGCCGGAGGTGCGGACGCCGCCGCCGGCGCCGCGCCGCCGCCGGCGCCGCTGGGAGGACATCCGCGCCGGATACGTCTTCCTCGCTCCCTGGCTGCTGGGCTTCCTGCTGCTCACCGCAGGGCCGATGGTCGCCTCCCTCTACCTCTCCTTCACCGACTACAACCTGTTCAGCCCGCCCGAGTGGATCGGATTCGACAACTACGTCCGGCTGTGGAGCGACCCGGACTACCTCCAGGCGTGGAAGGTCACCGCCGTCTACGTGCTGGTCGGCACGCCGCTCAAGCTCGCGGCCGCACTCGGTGTGGCGCTCATCCTCAACGCGGCGTTCCGCGGGAGCGGCTTCTACCGCTCCGCCTTCTACCTGCCGTCGCTCGTGGGCGCGTCGGTCTCGATCGCCGTGGTGTGGAAGGCCATGTTCATCGATGACGGACCGGTCGACAGCATCCAGCAGCTCTTCGGCTTCCCGGCCGGCGGCTGGGTGGGCGACCCCGACAAGACCATGCCGATGCTGATCCTCCTCGCGGTCTGGCAGTTCGGCGCCCCGATGGTCATCTTCCTCGCCGGACTCAAGCAGGTGCCGCACGAGCTCTACGAAGCGGCATCCGTCGACGGCGCGGGCCCGATCCGCAAGTTCCGCGCCATCACGATCCCGATGCTCTCGCCGGTGATCTTCTTCAACCTGCTGCTCGAGACCATCAACGCGTTCCAGGTGTTCGCCTCCGCGTTCATCATCTCGGGCGGCACCGGCGGCCCCGCGCGGTCGACCCTCTTCTACACGCTGTACCTCTACTTCCGCGGCTTCCGCGACTTCCAGATGGGGTACGCCTCGGCCATGGCCTGGGTCCTCGTGCTCGTGATCGCCTTCATCACGGTGATCTTCTTCCGCAGCTCGAAGTTCTGGGTCCACTACGCAGGAGACGAAGGACGATGAGCGCAACGCAGCTGCTCGTGACCGCCGACGAGGGCAGGACGCCGCGGCGTGCCCGCACGCGGCGCCGCTGGACGGGCAAGGAGATCGTGTTCCACGTCGTGGTGCTCGCGCTCCTCGTGATGATCCTCTACCCCGTGGCCTGGATGCTGCTGTCGACCTTCAAGCCGTCGTCGCAGATCGTGGGCAACGCCCAGCTCCTGCCGCGCGAGGTGACGTTCGAGAACTACGAGACCGCGCTGAGCGGCATCGGGGGAGTGTCGTTCTGGACGTTCTTCCAGAACTCGACGATCCTCGCCGTGCTGTCGGTGATCGGCGTGGTGATCTCGTCGGCGCTCGCCGCCTACGCGTTCGCCCGGATCGACTTCCCCGGCCGCTCGGTGTACTTCGGCATCATGATCGCGACGCTGCTGCTGCCGTTCCACGTCGTGATCATCCCGCAGTACATCATGTTCAACGCGCTCGGCATGGTGAACACCTTCACCCCGCTCCTTCTCGGCAAGTTCCTCGCGACCGAGGCGTTCTTCGTCTTCCTCATGGTGCAGTTCATGCGGGGCCTCCCGCGCGAGCTCGACGAGGCCGCGCGCATCGACGGCGCGGGCCACTACCGCACCTTCGGATCGATCATGCTGCCGCTGCTCAAGCCGGCGCTGGTCACGAGCGCGATCTTCACGTTCATCTGGACCTGGAACGACTTCTTCGGCCCGCTGCTGTATCTCAAGGACCCCGACCTGTACACGCTGCCGATCGCGCTGCGCCTGTTCGTCGACCAGAGCTCGTCGGCCGACTACGGCGGGCAGATGGCGATGGCGGTGCTGGCGCTCATCCCGGTGTTCCTCTTCTTCCTCATCTTCCAGCGCTACCTCGTGGACGGGGTCGCCACCCAGGGACTGAAGGGCTGAGGCGATGACCGCCACCGACACGACCCCGCGCCACGGCGCCGCCGCCCCGGGGGGGGGCCGGGGGGGCGGGCGGGCGCCGCGCCGCGGCCCGCCGGACCGCCCCCCCCCCGCCCCCGGGCCCCCCCGCGGGGGGGGGCGCCGGGGCGGCCGGACGGCCGCCGCGCGGCGCCCAGCGGATCGCCCGCGTGCTGTCGAGCCGCGGGCTCGGACTGTTCTCCGAGACGATCGTGGTCAGCCTCGCGGTGGCGGTTCTCGCCATCCCCGCCGTGACGGCGCTGCCCGCGTTCGCCGCAGGTGCTGCCCACTTCCGGCGACACATCGAGGGGGAGTCGGACTCGCTGCTCGAACTCGGCCGGGACTTCCTGCGAGCGCTGAGACGCGGCTGGCAGTGGGGCGTGCTCGCAGCCGCCGCGTTCTGGGCGATCGCCGCGACGCTCACCAGCCCGGTGATCCTCGAGATGCCCGGCGGCGCGGCCTACCGCTGGGCATCGGGACTGATCGGTCTCGGCATCGGCGTCGTGCTGCTCCGCGCGATCGCGCGCTGGCGGCCGACCGCCTCCTGGAGCACGCTGATCCGCAGCGCGGCGGAGGAGTCCGTGCGCGACGTCCCCGGCTCGTTCCTCCTTCTGCTCGCCCTGGGCCTGAGCGGGCTCGTCGTGTGGATGTTCGCCCCGCTGGTGGTGCTCGTCCCCGGGATGCTCGTGCTCGCCGCTCGCGCGGTGGTCTCGCGCGCGGGCTGAGCGATCCTGCGCGAAGCCCCGGGCGCGTCGAAACGCCCGGGGCTTCGTCGCGCCCGCGCAGATCACACGAAGCCCGCGTCATGACCGGTTTTGTCCACTTGTCCGTGCCCCGCTCGGTGCCGTCCGTAATGTCGGTGCGGTCGGAGCCGAGGCGGCTCCGAAGGATTCGATGAGGGGTCACACACATGGACATCAGCCGTCGCGGACTGCTGCAGACGTCTCTTGCCGCCGGCGTCGCCACCGCGTTCACCTTCGCGTCGACGAGCGCCGCGAACGCCGCCCCGGCCGCGCGCGACGCCTTCGGGCGGATCGTGCCGGCCCGGCTCACCGGCCACGGTCCGGTGCCGCTGCGCTGGCTCGAGGGTGGGGTGCCGTCCCAGCTGACCGCGGGCACCACGTGGGGTGTGCCGTGGCCGAAGGGCGCGCTGGCGCCCGACCAGTCCTTCACGCTCGTCGCCGAGAGCGGGACGAGCGTCCCCGTCCAGACGTGGCCGACCGGCTGGTGGCCCGACGGATCGGTCAAATGGACCGCCCACGCTGTTGCCGCCTCCGCCGAACGGTCGACGGCGTACTCGCTGCAGCCCGGCACCGCCGCCGCGCCGGCGGCACCCGTCACCGTCACCGAGAACCCCGGCAAGGTCGTCGTCGACACCGGCGTCGTCACGGTCGAGTTCCCCCGCAACGGTAAGAGCATCGTCTCGGTCATCCGGCGAGGGAACACCGTCATCGCAGAGGAAGGCCGCCTCGTCGCCGGGCGCCAGAACGTGCCCGACACCGACGCCGGCGACAAGATCGACAACGAGTGGTTCCAGGGCGACGTGGGCGAGGTCGTCGTCGAGCAGTCGGGCCCGGTCCGCGCCGTCATCCGCGTGAAGGGCACGCACAAGAAGGGCAAGCGCTCGTGGCTGCCGTTCGACCTGCGCTTCTACCTGTACGCCGGCTCCGACGGCATCCGCGTCGTGCACACCTTCGTCTTCGACGGCGACGAGAACAAGGACTTCATCAACGGGCTCGGCATCCGCTTCACGGTCCCGCTCGCCGCGCAGCTGCACGACCGCCACGTCCGCTTCGCGGGTGCGGGGCAGGGCGTGCTCGGCGAGGCCGTCCGCGGGATCACCGGCCAGCGTCGCGACCCGGGGGCGGCCGCCCGCGACGCGCAGATCGCCGGCGCGTGGACGCCCGACCCCGCCACGTGGGACCAGCGCGTCACCTCGCGGCTGCAGTGGATCCCCGCGTTCGGCGACTACAGCCTCAGCCAGCTCACGGCCCACGGGTTCGAGATCCGCAAGCGCACGTCCGCCGGCCACTCGTGGATCCGCGCCGACGGCGGGACGCGCTCGCGCGGTCTCGCGTACGTCGGCACGCCGGGCGGCGGACTCGCCTTCGGCATGCGCAACTTCTGGCAGCTGCACCCGACCGAGCTCGAGATCACCGGCGCCTCGACCGACAAGGCGACGGCGACGGTGTGGATGTGGTCGCCGCGCGCCGAGGCGATGGACCTGCGGTTCTACCACGACGGCCTGGGCCAGGACACCTACGAGAAGCAGCTCGACGCGCTCGAGATCACCTACGAGGACTACGAGCCCGGCTTCGGCACCCCGTACGGCGTCGCGCGTACGACGGAGCTGAGCTTCTGGGCGCTCGGTGCGACTCCGTCCGCCGCCGACTTCAGTGCGATGGCGGATGCTGCGGCCACGCCTCCGCTCCTGGTGAGCAGTCCGCAGCACAATCACTCGGCGGGCGTGTTCGGGTCCTGGGCGCCGGTCGACCGCTCCAACTTCGCCAAGACCACGATCGAGGACAAGCTCGCCTTCATGCACTCCTGGTACGTGCAGCAGGTGGACCAGCGCTCCTGGTACGGGTTCTGGGACTACGGCGACGTCATGCACGACTTCGACCGCGACCGGCACGTGTGGCGGTACGACGTGGGCGGCTACGCGTGGGACAACTCCGAGCTCAGCACCGACATGTGGCTGTGGTACCACTACCTGCGCACGGGCGATGCCGCCGCATTCCGCTTCGCCGAGGCGATGACGCGGCACACCGGCGAGGTCGACGTGTACCACCTGGGCAAGTGGGCCGACCTGGGCACCCGTCACGGCATCATGCACTGGGGTGACAGTGCGAAGCAGCAGCGCATCAGCAACGCGGGCTACCGTCGGTTCTATTACTTCCTCACCGCCGACGAGCGTGTGGGCGACCTCATGCGCGACCTCGTCGACGCCGACAAGACGTTCCTCGTGCTCGACCCCTCCCGCAAGATCCGCACGGATGCGTACGACCCGCAGCCCGACGCCCTCAGCGTGTCGACCACGACGGACTGGGGCGCGCTCGCGCTGGCGTGGCTCGCCGAATGGGAGCGCAACGGCGATCCGATCGCCCAGGCGAAGCTCGTGAACGGGGCCAAGACGATCGCCGCGCTGCCGAACGGATGGGCGCAAGGTGGCACGCCGCGCTACAACCTGGCCGACGGCACGTTCGGAGAGGAGACCGAGAAGACGGTGTCGGTCGGCTCGCTCGACTCGGTGTTCGGGCTCATCGAGCTCATGACCGAGCTCATCGATCTCATCGACGATCCCCAGGTGACCGAGCAGTGGGTCAACTACTGCCGCCTCTACAACGGCACATCGGCCGAGCAGGCAGCGGTGACCGGCGTCTCGTGGGGGAGCCAGAACCTCCGTCAGGCGTACTCGCGGGCGACGGCGTATGCGGCGCATCAGCTCGGCGACACCACGCTCGCGAAGCGCGCGTGGAAGGAGTTCCGCACGGGCCACGCCGGTTACGCCGAGGGTCTCGCCTTCACCTCGACCCGGATCGATGGGCCGGCCGTGCTCAATCCGGTCGACGACGCCCCGTTCGGCACCAACGCGAGCGCGCAGTACGGGCTCGCCGCCATCCAGTGCCTCGCCCTCGTCGGCGACCAGATCTGACGGGGAGGACGACGTGATGCTCGCGAACATCGGCGGCTGGCACCTCATCCTCCTTCTCGTCGTGATCCTGCTGCTGTTCGGCGCGGCGCGCCTTCCCGCTCTCGCGAAGGGTGTCGGGCAGTCGGTGAGGATCCTCAAGACCGAGACGCGGAGCGAGAGCGCTCGCTCGGAGGAGGGCGGCAGGGACTCGTAGTGGCGGTGAGACGTGGTGCCGAAGCCGGCGGGGTGATCCGTTAGGCTGGGCTCAGAACCGGAGACGGCCGCGCACAGCGGCCGTTTTCCGTATCCGAAGGACGGTGATGCGGTGTCTCAGGCGATCGACGCCCTCGCCGAGATCTTCTCGTGGATCGGGTTCGGCGTCGGCGCACTCCTCGCGGGCATCGCGCTGATCATGTACCTCCTCGACGGCACGTGGCTGCCGGTGCGCGCGGTCGTCGAGACCGGCCCCAACGGCCGGCTCGTGCGCTGGTTCGACGAGGACGGCGGCGTCGGCGAGGCGCACCTCACCCACGAGCAGGATCACCACATCGGCGACGCCGACATGGCCGACATCTTCGTGCGGCGCGGATCGCTGAACCGCATGCGGCTGACCCACGGTTCCCCTGCGGTGCGTGCGGTCACCCGACTCGCGATCGGGATGCTGGCGCTCGGCGTGGTGGCGCTGGTGACGTCGCTCGTCATGCTGTTCGTGCGGGGCTGATCCGCCGATCCCGCCTGCGGCCGGGCTCACGCGATGGCGAGCATGCCTCCGGCGGCCAGCGCGAGGCCGAGCCCGATCCACTGCACCGCGGCGACCCGCTCCCGCAGCACGATCGCGGCGAGCAGGATGGTGCCGGCGGGGTAGAGCGCGGTGAGCGCCGACACCACGGCCAGGTCGCCCGTGCGCAGCGCGAACAGGGCGAGGGCGTTGGCCGCAGCATCCGCGATTCCGCACGCGATCGCCAGCCACCACGCCTGACGCGCTGAAGCCACGATGCGCCCGACACCTGTCGTCGCGTGCTCGAGGTCGGCATGTCCGCTGGGCGTCGCGCCGAGGGGGAGCCCGGCGACGGGGAGGACCGAGCGCGCGCGCTCGCCGCGGCGCAGAGCGGCGAGGGCCAGGCCGCCGACGATGGCACCGGTCACGACGGCGCTCGTCGCGCGGCTCGTCACGAGCGGCACGAGTCCGCTGTCGTCCGAGGTCTGGTCGAGCACGATGAGGAACGCGCCGATCGCGAGGCCCGCGCCGACCGCCATCGCCAGCCCGCGGGCGCTCGGCCGGACGATCTTCTCGCCGGGGATGAAGCCCACGAGCACGACGGCGACGAGCGCAACGCCGAGCCCGACGTATCCGATGGGTGCGAGGGCGTCGCCGTTCACGAGCAGCCCCCACAGCATCGGGGCGACGGCCGACACCACCGCGGTCAGCGGCGACAGGATGCTCATCGGCCCGATCGCGAGGCACGCGTACAGCAGTGCGATCGCGACCACGCTGAAGATGCCGCCCAGCACGCCCCATGCGACGTCGGGCGCCGACCACACGCCGCCGAAGAGAGGCTGGGCGACGAGCAGGGCAGCGAGCCCGGAGAGCGCGGCGACCGCCGTCACGACGATCGAGCGCAGGCGCCGGGCGGCGAGGCCTCCCAGGAAGTCCGCGGAGCCGTACACGATGGCGCCCACGAGGGCGATGGCGGCGGAGATCATCCCGACCCAGCATACGAGCGCGGCGCGTGGGGGTCTGCGATCCGGATGTCAAGTGGTCGGAGAAGATCCAATTCGCTAGATAAGCTAGCGATATGACCTCGCCTCACCACGCGAACCGTCGCCCCTCGGGCTGGCTGCGGATCGGGATCCCCGCCCTCCTCGTCCTCGTCTGGCTGGCCGTGGGATCCATCGGCGGCCCCTTCTTCGGCAAGGTCGACGAGGTGTCGAGCAACGACCGCTCGTCGTTCCTCCCCGAGAGCGCGGACGCGACGCAGGTGAACGAGAGGCTCGCCGGGTTCCTCGGCGGCGAGAGCATCCCCGCGGTGGTCGTGGTCACGGGCGACGGTGAGCTCTCCGATGACGACATCGCGGACGTGCAGACGCTCGCCGACGACATCGCCGAGATCGAGGGAGTGCAGGAGGACGTGTCGCCGCCGATCCCGTCGGAGGACGGCGAGGCGGTGCAGATCTTCGTGCCCATCGACGCCTCGGGCGAGGTCGGACCGACGGTCGAGGAGATCCGCTCGCTCGTGGCCGAGGATCTGCCGGCCGGACTCGAGGGCTGGGTCACCGGTCCTGCCGGCTTCACCGCCGATCTCGTCGAGGGCTTCCTGGGGATCGACGGGCTCCTGCTCGGCGTCGCGCTGATCGCGGTGTTCCTGATCCTCGTGATCGTCTATCGCTCGCCGCTGCTGCCCGTGCTGGTGCTCCTGACGTCGGTGTTCGCGCTGTGTGTGGCCCTGCTGACGGTGTGGTGGCTCGCCTACGCCGGGATCGTCGTGCTCAACGGGCAGGTGCAGGGCATCCTGTTCATCCTCGTGATCGGCGCGGCGACCGACTACGCCCTCCTGTACGTCGCCCGGTTCCGCGAATCCATCGCGACCGGCATGTCGAAATGGGATGCCACGCTCTCGGCGTGGCGCGGAGCCTTCGAGCCGATCCTCGCTTCGGGCGGCACGGTGATCGCCGGCCTGCTGTGCCTGCTGCTCTCGGACCTCGCGACCAACCGCGCGCTCGGCCCGATCGCGTCCATCGGGATCGCGTTCTCGATGCTGTCGGCGCTGACGTTCCTGCCGGCGCTGCTGGCGCTGTGCGGGCGATCGGCGTTCTGGCCGTTCATCCCGAAGAAGCCGATCGCGATGATCCCCGACGACCTCACGCAGCCGGTCAAGGGCCTGTGGCCGCGCCAGGCGCGCTTCGTCGCCCGTCACGCGCGCGTGGTGTGGATCGCATGCACGATCGTGCTGCTCGCGGGCGCCGTCGGCATCACTCAGCTCAAGGCCGACGGCGTGCCCACGAGCGATCTCGTGCTCGGCTCCTCCGAGGCGCGGGACGGCCAGGACGTGCTCGCCGAGCACTTCCCGGCGGGCTCCGGCTCGCCGGTGTACGTGATCGTGCCCGAGGAGGACCTCGCCGACGCGGTCGGCGTGCTCGAGGCGTCGGACGGGATCGAGTCGGTGTCGGTCGCCTCCGACGACTCCCCGACGGGGCAGGCACAGGTCACGGTCGAGGACGGTGAGCCGGTGTTCACCGCTGTCGGTCCTCCCGGCACGCCCGCGCCCGCGCCGACGGTCTCCGAGGGCGACGTGCTGGTGATCGGGACGCTGACGGATGCTGCCGACTCCGTCGCGGCGGAGGACACCGTCCGTGATCTCCGCGCCGCCCTCGACGAGACGCTCGGCGCCGGCACCGCGGTCGTCGGCGGCGAGACGGCCACCGACATCGACACCAACGACACGTCCACGCGCGACCGCACGGTGATCATCCCGGTGATCCTCGCGGTGATCCTCGTCATCCTGATGCTGCTGCTGCGCTCGATCCTTGCACCCGTGCTGCTCATCGGCACCGTGATCCTCTCGTTCGCCACGGCGCTCGGCGTCAGCGCGCTGGTCTTCAACGAGGTGCTCGGCTTCCCTGGGGCGGATCCCGCCGTGCCGCTGTACGGCTTCGTGTTCCTCGTGGCGCTCGGGGTCGACTACAACATCTTCCTGATGTCGCGGGTGCGGGAGGAGTCGCTGGTCCACGGCACGAGACCCGGCATCCTCCGCGGCCTCGTCGCCACCGGCGGGGTGATCACCTCGGCGGGACTCGTGCTCGCAGCGACCTTCGCGGCGCTCGGCGTGATCCCGATCCTGTTCCTCGCGCAGATCGCGTTCATCGTCGCGTTCGGCGTGCTGCTCGACACGTTCATCGTGCGGTCGCTCCTGGTGCCGGCGCTCTCGTACGACATCGGCAAGGCGATCTGGTGGCCCTCGAAGCTCTGGCGGCGGGACGTCGGCCCTTCGGCAGGCTCAGGGCTCGGCACGATCCCTGAACCCCAGGCACCGGGCGGTGAGCCGCGGATTCCGGTCGCTGGGCCCCGGATTCCGGTCGCTGAGCCTGTCGAAGCGCTGCCCGCCGAGACGGACCCCGAGCTCGTGGCGGGTGACGGGCACCCGCTCACCCGTGAGGAGTACAGGCCTACGCTCGAACCATGAGCAAGGCGCTGTTCATCGTCGACGTCCAGAACGACTTCACCGAGGGCGGTGCCCTGGGCGTCGAGGGCGGCGACGCCGTCGCGCAGCGCATCTCGGAGTTCCTCGTCACCCACGCCGAGGAGTACGCCGTGATCGTCGCCTCCCGCGATTGGCACCACGCCGAGGGCGACAACGGCGGGCACTTCCACCCGGAGCCCGACTTCGTCGACACGTGGCCGGTGCACTGCGTGAGCGGGACCGAGGGTGCCGAGTACGATCCCGGTTTCGACACGTCGTCGGTGACCCACCACGTCAAGAAGGGCCAGGGCAAGCCCGCGTACTCGCTGTTCGAGGGCACGACCGACGACGGCGTGACCGTCGCGCACCTCCTCGAGGAGCACGGCGTGGTCGACGTCGACATCACCGGCATCGCGACCGACTACTGCGTGCGCGCCTCGGCGCTCGACGCCATCGAGCACGGCCGGCACGTCCGCGTCCTCACCGACCTCATCGCCGGCGTCGCGGCCGAATCCAGCGAGGCGGCGCTCGCCGAGCTCGCGCACGCCGGCGCCGAACTGCGGCCGTCAGGGCTCGAGGGCGGTGACTGAGCCCGGGGCGCCGACCGCCGAGGGCGTCCGTGCGGCGCTCGAGGGCGCAGCATCCGTCGACGAACGCGCCAAGATCGAACGGCGCATGACCGACGCGCGCACCGAGGTGATCGGCGTCCGCATGGGCACGGTGTTCGACATCGCGAAGGCGAACTCGCGGATGCCGCTCACCGAGGTCGACCGGCTGCTCGACTCCGACGCATACGAGATGCGGATGGTCGCGGTGTCGATCCTCGACTTCCAGGCGCGGACCAAGGGGGTCGACCGCGCGGCGCTGTACGAGCTGTGGATGCGGCGCCTCGATCGCATCGACACGTGGGACTACATCGACCGGTCCGCGCCGAGGGTGGTGGGCCTGTACCTGCTGGACCGCCGGCGCGACGTGCTGTTCGAGCTCGCGCGCTCCGACGACCGCTGGCATCGGCGCACGGCGATCACCGCCGCCTTCTCGATCATCCGCGCCCGGGACCTCGACGACCCGCTCGCGCTCTGCGAGATTTTGGCGGACGACCCCGAGCACCTGGTGCAGACCAACGTGGGCGTCGCCCTCCGCGAGATCGGGCGGGTCGACCGCGGTCGCCTGGAGGAGTTCCTGGCGCGTCGGGGCGACGACCTCAGCGCGCACGCGCGACGCACCGCCCGCACCGCGCTCATCTGAGGCGGGCGACCCGCTACTCTCGGGCTCGTGACCGAGATCCGCCCCCTCGCCCCTGCCGACCGCGACGCCTGGCTCCCGCTCTGGCGCGGCTACATCGAGTTCTACGAGTCCGAGGTGTCGGACGAGCAGACCGCGCTGACGTGGAACCGCCTCCTCGACCCGCAGTTCCCGATCCACGGGGCGGTGGCGACCGACGACGACGGGCGCGCCATCGGCTTCGTCCACTGGCTCACGCACGCCGCGACGTGGTCGCCGGCGCCCTACGTCTACCTCGAGGACCTCTTCGTCGCCCCCGACACCCGCGGCAGCGGTGCGGGGCGCGCCCTCATCGCCCACGTGACCGAGTGGGCGCGCGCGCACGACGCCGCGAAGGTCTACTGGCTCACGCAGGAGACCAACGCCACGGCCCGGGCCCTCTACGACCGCGTCGCGACCCACACCGGCTTCGTGCACTACGAGATCGGCCTGGACCGATGAGCGCGTCCGCCCCCGCCGAGCGGAGCATCGGCGACCTCGTCGCGACGCTGCTCCTGATCGGGTTCTCGGTCGGCGCCGCGGTGGTTCTCTTCTTCGTGTCGCTCGTGTGGGCCATCGGCAATCACGACAACACGGTGGCGATCGTGCTGGGCGGCTACCTGCCGCTGGCCCTCGCCGTGATCGGCGCCGTCGCAGGCATCGTCGCGCTGTCGCGCAAGCGCCGGGCCTTCTGGTACCCGCTGATCGCGCTCGTGCTCAGCATCGCCGCCTGGCTCATCGCGCTCTCGATGGTGCGCTGAGCGGGCTCGGCCTGGCCCGCCTCCGACAACTGCTGCAGTGTCCTGCACCTGCTGCGTCGCGCGACGCAGCAGGTGCAGGAACGTGCAGCAGTCGCGCCCGCGGCCTCAGGCCGTGCGCCGCTGCCGCCGGGCCAGGAAGATCACGAAGCCCAGCGCGACCAGCGCGGTGAGGCAGAGCAGGCTGAGCCCGACGGTGTAGCTGTGGGCCTCGGCATTGTAGGTCGCGCCCATCACGAGCGGCGGGAAGTAGCCGCCGAGCCCGCCCGCGGCACCGACGATTCCGGTGACGGTGCCGACCCGTTCGGCCGGGGCGCGCTGCGCCACCCACGTGAACACCGCGCCGGTGCCGAGGCCGAGGAAGAGAGCCATGAGCACGAACGACGCCCCCGCCGCGAGTTCGGGCGGCGGCTGCAGAGCGATGACGACCGCCATCACGGCGGCGCCGCCGAGCGAGATGCTGAGCACGGTCGCCGGGCCGATGCGGTCCGACAGCCAGCCGCCGACCGGACGGGCGATGACCGCGGCGATCGCGAAGCCCGCGGTGCGGGCGCCGGCATCGGCGAGGTCGTATCCGTAGACCTCCTTGAGGTAGGTCGGCAGGTACGTCGAGAATGCGACGAAGCCGCCGAAGGTCACGGCGTAGAGGAACGCCATCTGCCAGGTCACGGCGAGCTTGGATGCCGCCTTGAGCTTCGGCATGACAGGGGCGTCGTTCGGCTTCCACAGCGGCGAGTCCCGCATGAACAGCCACACGATGACCGCGACCACGAGCAGTGCGCCCGCGATGATGAGGTGCGTGGCGAAGTAGCCGAACCAGGCCACCATGCGGGGAGTGAAGAACGACGAGAGGGCGGTGCCGCCCATGCCGGCGCCGAAGAGGCCCGTGGCGAAGCCGCGCTTGGCCGGCTCGTACCAGGCGTTCACGAACGGGATGCCGATGGCGAAGGTCGTGCCGGCGATGCCGAGCAGGAACCCGAACGCGATCATGAGCGCATACGACCCCCACACCCCGGCGAGGGCCACCAGCACGACGGGCACGGCCGAGGCCGCCGTCAGGACCGTGAACATCAGGCGACCGCCGCAGCGGTCGGTGAACGCACCGGTGAGGATGCGGCCGAGCGACCCGACCAGCACCGGAGTCGCGATGAGGAGCGAGGCCTCCGTCGAGGTCAGCCCCATCTCGGCGGTGTACTGCACCGCCAGCGGCGCGATCAGGTTCCACGCCCAGAACGTGATGGTGAAGGCAAGCAGCGCCAGCAGGAGGTTCTTGGTGCGGCCCGGCAGGGCCTGGGTGTTCTGCGCGGCCTGGGCCGCAGCATCCGTCGTCATCGTCGTGTGCCTCCCGTCTTGCCTGTCGTCGTCGCCTTGCGGTCGGGGGTGCGGTCGGTGGTGCCCACGGGCGCCCAGCCGCGCCGGATCCCCCGTGCCGTCGTCGGCCGCCCGTCGCGCGAGCGGTAGACGATGTACGGGCGGAACAGGTAGTGCACCGGCGCCGTGAACGCGTGGACGAGCCGCGTGAACGGCCAGATCATGAACAGCACCATGCCGATCACGGTGTGGATCTGGTAGTCGAGCGACGCCTCGCTCATCGCGGCGATGTTCGGCTGGAACACGAACAGCGACCGGAACCACGGCGAGACCGTGTCGCGGTAGGTGAGTTCCTGGTGCGGGCCGATGACCCCCAGCACCGTGGTCGCGAGCCCCGCGACGATCGCGGCCACCAGCACGACGTACATGGTCTTGTCGTTCTTCGTCGTCGCCATGAACACCGGGCCGGTGGTGCGGCGGCGGTAGATCAGGATGCCGACGCCGACGAGCGTCGCGATGCCGGCCACCGTGCCGAGGCCGAGCGCGGCGAGGTGGTACATCTCATCCGAGATGCCGAAGAAGTCGGTCCACGCCTTGGGGATCACGAGGCCGATGACGTGGCCGATGATCACGACGAGGATGCCGAAGTGGAACAGCGGCGACCCGATCCGCAGCAGTCGCGACTCGTAGAGCTGCGACGAGCGGGTGGTCCAGCCGAACTGGTCGTAGCGGTAGCGCCAGATCGTGCCGCCGACGAGCACCGCGACCATGATGTAGGGGAGGATGCCCCACAGGAACAGGTCCATCAGCGCCTCCCGACCGGCTCGAGCGGCAGCAGCCGCGGGTCGTGGGCGTCGAGTCCGACGGACTCGCGCGGCGGTCCGGCGGCGGCCATCGCCATCGCCTGCTGGCGGTCGGCGGGGGAGCGGCCCGGGAGCGTGTCGCACACCGCCGCGACGACGCCGGCGTAGGGCGAGCCCCGCTCGGCGAGGGCGAGGCGGATGAGCTCGAGGCTCGGCCGGTACTCCTGCAGCAGCGCCGCGCCCTCGCCCGGCGCGTGCCGGGCGAACTCGAGCACGAGCGGCAGGAAGTCGGGCAGCTCGCCCGTGCCGTCGATCGTGAACCCGGCCTCGCGGTACCTCCGCTTCAGATCGGCGAGCACCGCGCCGCGCCGGCGCGTGTCGCCGTCGGTCCAGTAGCTCAGGTACAGCGCGTGGCGCCGCGACATGTCGAATGTGTCCACGTACACCGTCTGCACCTCGGACGCCGGCGTCTTCGCCCACCACTCGAGGAGAGGGGCGAAGGTCCCCGCTCCCCCTCCACGTGGCGCTGGCGCGCCACGCGGAGCCTCCGGGTGCGGGGGCCCAGCTAGCGCCCGGGGCGCCGCCTCCGTCAGCGCCTGGCCGATCAGCGCCGAAGAGCCGAGCACGCCGTCATCCGGGTAGCTCAGGCACAGCGACGCCGCCTGGTAGACCACCCGGAGGTTCACGACGAGCCTCCGGGCGCAGCATCCGGAGCCGCATCCTTCGGGGGGAAGAGACCGGGCGGTGCGCCGTTGCCGTCCCAGTTCAGGAGGTTGACGCGGCCGCGCAGCGACTCCCCGCTCGCAGCGGCGTCGGAGGTCTGGCGCTCTTTGAGGGCGTGGAACGTCTCCACCGCGACCGGCGTCGGCCTGCCGCTTGCCTCGCCGAACATGCCCGACTCGTTGCCGTACGGGCCGCCGTCGAAGTCGAGCGAGCAGCCGAGCTCCTCGAGCTCGTGCGCGCGCTCGTAGTGGGCGGTCGGGATGACGTAGCGGTCCTCGTACTTGGCGATCGCCAGCAGCCGGTACATCGCGTAGATGGACTCGCCGGTCATGCCGACCGCCTCGGGGATCGACTCGTCGCGCTCGCGCTCGAGCGTGATGTCGCGCAGGTACGAGCGCATCGCGGCGAGGCGCCACAGCACGCCGGTGATGATGTCGGTGTCGCCCGCGGTGAAGAGCTCGGCGAGGTACTCGACGGGGATCCGCAGCGCCTCGATCGCGCCGAACAGGGTGCCGGCGGCCTCCGAGTCGTGGCCCTGGTCGCGCAGCAGGTCGACGATCGGCGACAGGGGCGGGATGTACCAGACCATCGGCATCGTGCGGTACTCCGGGTGCAGCGGAAGCGCGACCCGGTACGTCTTGGCCAGGGCGTAGACGGGGGAGCGGCGCGCGGCATCCATCCAGTCCTCGGGGATGTCGCCCTGCGCGCGGGCCGCGGCGATCACCTCGGGGTCGTTCGGGTCGAGCATGAGGTCGAGCTGCGCCTCGTACAGGTCCTTCGGATCGGGCGTGGACGCCGCCTCGGTGACGCGGTCGGCGTCGTAGAGGAAGAGGCCGAGGTAGCGCAGGCGCCCGACGCACGTCTCGGAGCAGACGGTGGGGATGCCGACCTCGAGGCGCGGGTAGCACAGCGTGCACTTCTCGGCCTTGCCGGTCTTGTGGTTGAAGTAGATCTTCTTGTACGGGCAGCCCGTGATGCACTGGCGCCACCCGCGGCAGCGGTCCTGGTCGACGAGCACGATGCCGTCCTCGGCCCGCTTGTAGATCGCGCCCGACGGGCACGACGCCATGCACGACGGGTTGAGGCAGTGCTCGCAGATCCGCGGCAGGTAGAACATGAACGTCTTCTCGAACTGCAGCTTGATCTTGTCTTCCGACTCGCGCCGCACCCGCTCGACGATCGGGTCGAGATGGCCCATCTCCGATGCGCCGCCGAGGTCGTCGTCCCAGTTCGCCGACCACGTGATCTTCGTGTCCTCGCCGGTGATGAGGGACTTGGGGCGGGCGACCGGGAAGTCGTCGCCGAGGGGCGCGTCGATGAGCGTCTCGTAGTCGTAGGTCCAGGGCTCGTAGTAGTCCTCGAGCTTCGGCTGCACCGGCGACGAGAAGATCGAGAACAGGCGCTTCGCGCGGCTGCCCGTGCGCAGCGACAGTCGCCCGCGCTTGTTGAGCGTCCATCCGCCGCGCCACTGGTCCTGGTCCTCGTAGCGGCGGGGGTAGCCCTGGCCGGGCCGCGTCTCGACGTTGTTGAACCACACGTACTCGGTGCCCGCCCGGTTGGTCCACGCCTGCTTGCAGGTGACCGAGCAGGTGTGGCATCCGATGCACTTGTCGAGGTTCATGACCATGCCCATCTGGGCCATCACGCGCATCAGAACACCACCTCCTGCGAGCGACGGCGCACCGTCGCCACCATGTCGCGTTGATTGCCGGTCGGCCCCAGATAGTTGAACGTGTACGACAGCTGCGCGTACCCGCCGATGAGATGCGTGGGTTTGACGAGCAGCCTCGTGACGGAGTTGTGGATGCCGCCGCGCCGGCCGGTGGCTTCGGACTTCGGCACATCGATCGTGCGCTCCTGCGCGTGGTGCACGTAGACGACGCCGGTGGGCATGCGATGCGACACGATCGCCCGCGCCACGAGCACGCCGTTCGAGTTCACGCATTCGACCCAGTCGTTGTCGGCGGCGCCGATGGCCGCGGCGTCTGCCGGACTCATCCAGACGGTGGGGCCGCCGCGCGACAGCGACAGCATGAAGAGGTTGTCCTGGTACTCGGAGTGGATCGACCACTTCGAGTGCGGCGTGAGGTAGCGCACCACGACCTGCTGCTCGCCGTTCGGCCCGAGCTTGGGCTCGCCGAACAGGCGGTGCATGTCGAGCGGCGGGCGGTAGATCGGCAGGGCCTCGCCGAGGTCGCGCATCCACGCGTGGTCGAGGTAGAAGTGCATGCGGCCGGTGAGCGTATGGAAGGGCTTCAGCCGCTCGATGTTGACGGTGAACGGCGCGTACCGGCGCCCGCCGGTCTCGGAACCCGACCACTCCGGCGACGTGATCACCGGCACCGGCGCCGCCTGCGTCATCGCGAACGTGATGCGCTTCTCCTCGGAACCCTCGGCGAGATCGGCGAGAGGCTTGCCCACGCGCTTCTCGAGCGTGCGGAAGCCCTGCGACGCGAGCTCGCCGTTGGTCGTGCCCGAGAACGCGAGGATCGCCTCGGCCATCTTGACGTCGGTGTCCATCGCGGCCCGGCCGTCGGCTGCGCCCCCGAGCATGACGCCGTTCTTCTGGGCGAGCCGCTCGACCTCGTGCGACACGTCGTAGGTCACGTTCTTGATCGTGAACCCGAGCTTGTCGGCAAGCGGCCCGACGGCGGCGAGCTTGTCGGCGATCGCGGTGTAGTCGCGCTCCACGACCGTGAACTGCGGCATGGTCTTGCCCGGGATGCCGGCGGTGTCGCCGCGCGCCCAGTCCCGCACCTCGCCGCCGGGCTGCGACGTCTCGCCCGGGGTGTCGTGCTGCATCGGCACCGACACCAGGTCGCGCCGGGTGCCGAGGTGCGTGCGCGCCTGCTCGGAGAACTCGACGGCGATCGCGTGGAACAGGTCGAAGTCGCTCTTCGCCTCCCACGGCGGGTCGATCGCCGGGGTGAACGCGTGCACGAACGGGTGCATGTCGGTCGACGACAGGTCGTGCTTCTCGTACCAGGTCGCCGCGGGGAACACGACGTCCGACAGGAGCGTCGTCGAGGTCATGCGGAAGTCGGCCGACACGAGCAGGTCGAGCTTGCCTTCGGGGATCTCGTCGTGCCACTTCACGTCGTTCGGCCGAACGCTCGCCTCGTCGGTCGCCATGACGTTGTTGTGCGTGCCGAGCAGGTACTTGAGGAAGTACTCATTGCCCTTCGCGCTCGATCCCATGAGGTTCGACCGCCACAGCGTGAGCAGGCGTGGCCAGTTCTCCGGAGCGTCGACGTCGGCGATCGCGGGCTGCAGCTCGCCGGAGGAGAGCTGCGAGGCGACGAAGGATGCTGCATCCGCCGCCTCCCCGTTCGCCACCGCCGCGTCGGCCCGGTCGGCGAGGTCGAGCGGGTTGACGTCGAACTGCGGGTAGAACGGCATCCACCCGAGCCGCGCGGACTGGGCGATCGTGTCGGCGGTGTGCATGCCGGCGAGATTGCCCTCGGCGAGCGGCGACGCCAGCGCATCGGCGGAATACCCGTCGAAGCGCCACTGGTCGGTGTGCATGTACCAGTACGCGGTGCCGATCATGGTTCGCGGCGGGCGGCTCCAGTCGAGAGCATTCGCCAGCGACAGCCAGCCGGTGATCGGGCGGCACTTCTCCTGGCCGACGTAGTGCGCCCAGCCGCCGCCGTTGCGACCCATCGACCCGGTGAGGATCAGGAGCGCCAGGATCGCACGGTACGTCGCGTCGCCGTGGAACCACTGGCAGATGCCGGCGCCCATGATGATCATCGAGCGGCCGTGGGACTCGACAGCGTTCGCGGCGAACTCGCGGGCGATGCGCGTGCACGCCTGCGCCGGCACGCCGGTGATCTCCTCCTGCCACGCAGGCGTGTACGGCGACTCGGCGTCGTCGAGCCCGGTCGGCCAATCACCCGGCAGCCCGTCGCGGGCGACGCCGTACTGGGCGAGCATCAGGTCGAGGACGGTCGTGACCAGGATGCCGCCCACCCGCGTCGCCGGGACGCCCCGGCGTAGCACGGCGCCCTCGCCGTCGGCGGAGTCGAAGCGGGGGAGCAGAACCTCGACCGCCTCAGGGGCCCCGGCCGCCGTGGGCAGGTCGGCGATGGACAATGCGGGTTCCATGCCCTCCAGGTCGAGGTTCCAACGGCCCTCGCCGGACGCGGCGTACCGGAACCCCATCGAGCCGTTGGGCACGCGCGGAGTGCCGGTCGCAGCATCCAGCACCACCGTCTTCCACTCGTCCTCGGGGGTGTCGCCGCCGAGGTCCTTCGACGTCACGAACGTGCCGGGAACATACGCGCCGTCGCGCTCGGTGAGCCGCACGAGATGGGGAAGATCGGTGTACTGCCGCGCGAAGTCGGCGAAGAACGGCACACGACGGTCGACGTAGTTCTCCTTGAGCACGACGTGCCCCATCGCCATCGCGAGTGCCGCGTCCGTGCCGGCCTGGCACGGCAGCCACTCGTCGGCGAACTTCGTGTTGTCGGCGTAGTCGGGGCTGACCGTGACGACCTTCGTGCCGCGGTAGCGCACCTCGGCCATCCAGTGCGCGTCGGGCGTGCGAGTGACCGGGACGTTCGAGCCCCACATCATCAGGTACGTGGCGTCCCACCAGTCGCCCGACTCGGGGACGTCGGTCTGGTCGCCGAAGACCTGCGGGCTCGCGACCGGGAGGTCGGCGTACCAGTCGTAGAACGACGTCATCACGCCGCCGACGAGCTGCGTGAAGCGCGTGCCGATGCAGTGGGACACCATCGACATCGCCGGGATCGGCGAGAAGCCCGCGACCCGATCGGGTCCGTACTCCTTGATCGTGTGCACGTACCCGGCGGCGACGAGCTCCACGGCCTCCCGCCACGACGCGCGCACGAGCCCGCCCTTGCCGCGCGCCCGCTGGTAGCGGCGACGGGTCTCGGGGCTCTTGGTGATCTCGCCGAACGCCTCCACCGGGTCGTTGCCGCGCGCCTTTGCGGCGCGGTACTCCTCGAGCAGCACCCCGCGCACGTAGGGGTAGCGCACGCGCGTGGGGGAGTAGGTGTACCAGGAGAACGCAGCCCCGCGGGGGCAACCGCGGGGCTCGTATTCGGGACGGTCGGGGCCGACGCTCGGATAGTCGGTCTCCTGGGCCTCCCACGTGATGATGCCGTCCTTGACGTACACCTTCCACGAACAGGAGCCCGTACAGTTCACGCCGTGCGTCGACCGGACGACTTTGTCGTGGCTCCACCGGTCGCGGTAGAACGCGTCGCCCTCGCGCCCGCCCTCGAGGAACGCGGCACGATGATCGGCGGTTTCGTCCCACCTCGTGAAGAACCGCCCTGCGCGCAGCAAGGCGTCGGAAGCCGGACCGTCCACACCGATCTGGGGCGTCATGTCTCGGACCCTAGCGAACCGTCCGGCGGACGCGCCAGAGGTTCCGCCGTGTCAAATCCGGCCGTTCGTCCGAGTATCGAGTGGGCCCCGTGGGGCTCGAACCCACGACCCGCGGATTAAAAGTCCGATGCTCTACCGACTGAGCTAGAGGCCCTCACCACCCAGCCTACTGGCCGTCAGGCGTCCCTCCGGTCGCGCGTCAGCGGTTGCCATTGCCGTTGCCTTTGCCGCTGTTGCTGCCGGGACCGTTGCCGTTGCCGTTGCCGTTGTTGTTTCCCGGCCCGCTGTTGTCGTTGCCGCCCGTGACGGTGTCGGCCGGTGCGACGTCCTCGGCGGGGGTCTGCTCGGCCGGCACGGTCGCGGGCGCCTCTTCGGCCGGCGCTTCCTCGGCCGGCACGGATGAATCCTGCTCTTCCACCACGGGAGAGGTCGGTGCCGGCTCCGGCTCAGCGGACCACACGTTCGACAGCCAAAGGGTCCCGAGAGCGAGCAGGACGGCGAGGAACGCGGCGATGACGATCCCGATCACCAGCGCACGACGGGTGGGGCGAACGCGCTCGTCCGCTGCCGACGGCACGACGGGTGCACCGGCGTCCGCCGCCGCCGCCCGCGCGCGCCCCCCGCGGGGGTCGTGGTCACGGGCGAGGGTGAGCTCTCCGATGACGACATCGGGGACGTGCAGACGCTCGCCGACGACATCGCCGAGATCGAGGGAGTGCAGGAGGACGTGTCGCCGCCGATCCCGTCGGAGGACGGCGAGGCGGTGCAGATCTTCGTGCCCATCGACGCCTCGGG